>CAZQMT010000066.1:1203-10817 GCA_964594555.1 uncultured Vicinamibacterales bacterium | reverse complement strand
GATCAAAGATCGGTCTCTGGCACATTTCTTAGAGGAGTTGATCAAGCAAAATTCAGGAAACAAGTAGTGCCAGGTGACCAATTGACACTTAAGGTTGTAATCGATCAAAGAAAAAAATCTCTCGTTCGGGTTACTGGGACAGCGTACATAGAGGGCGCTCTCGTTGCCGAAGCGAAGTTGCTGCTTGGTGTCAAGCGTGCGAAAACGCAAATTGCTTCAACGGCGGTTGTTCATCCTAACGCTCAGCTCGGTGAAGGAACTGTAGTGGAGCCTTATGCGATTATTGGTGAACATGTTCGACTTGGTCGGCGATGTAGAGTGGGAAGTTCGGCGGTTATAGATGGTTGGACGACTATGGGGGATGACAACGAAGTTTTCCCGTTTGCTACGATTGGTCTGGTTCCACAGGATTTAAAATTCAAGGGTGAATTCACGCGTCTTGTTATTGGTAACCGGAATATATTCCGTGAATTTGTAACGATTCACCGTGGGACAAAAGGTGGAGGCGAGGTTACAGAGATTGGAGACAAGAATGTTTTTATGGCTTACGTGCACGTAGCCCATGATTGCAGGATTGGCCAGAGCACAATTTTAGCAAATGGAGCTACGCTTGCGGGTGATGTCCTTGGTGATGATTACGCGACTGTCGGAGCATTTTCTGGGGTTCACCAGTTTTGTCGTGTCGGTCGCCATAGTTTTATTGGTGGCTATTCGGTTGTGACCAAAGATGCCCTGCCTTTTGGAACGATAGTGGGGAACCGTGCTCGAATCTACGGCCTTAACACGATCGGGTTGACCCGGCGAGGGTTCTCGGCTGATGTTATTACTCAGTTGAAACAGACTTACCGCTATCTTCTTAATTCGAAGCTGAATACATCACGTGCTCTGATTAAAATTGATACAGATGAGACTTTGACGTGTGCAGATGTTCGATACTTGGTTGACTTTATTCGGACTTCTGAAAGAGGTGTAACTTTAAGAAGAACAAATCGACGTATGGATAGGCCAGTTATTGAAATGATGGTTGATGATTCGTGAGTTCCAATATAAAAGGACTTGAGCGAGAGATGATTTCCTTTATAGTCGTCGACATTTTGTTTCGAGGAATCTAATGAATAGGTGTGTCGAGCATGTGCGGGTGTCTGGAGAAAGTTGCTGGAGTGATCCAGGCGGATGCATATTGGACTGATAGCTGGCTCTGGCCGGTTTCCGTTCCTTGTTTTGGACGCTGCACGGGCGTTGGAACATGACGTTACGGTTGTGGCGATTCGAGAGGAGGCTGATCCACAGTTGGAGAAAGCCGCGGAACTTGGGCATTCGGCTGGTTTTCATTGGGTGTCCGTCGGACAACTTGGCCGGTGTATTTCAATTCTCGAAAAAGCTCGTGTAACGAAGGCCATGATGGCCGGTCAGGTTAAACATGTCAGATTGTTTTCCGGCATCGTGCCTGATCTTATGTTGTTGTCTGTCCTTAAGCGCTTGAAAGCGAGGAACACCGACGCGTTGATTTCAGCTGTAGCTGATGTCCTGTTAGACCATGGTATTACCTTGCTCGATTCGACTACGTTTCTTAAGCCGCTGCTAGCCGTAACCGGGACTATGACTTCCCGGGAGCTTTCATCTGAAGAAGTAGCTGACCTTGAATTTGGCTATGAGGTGGCTGATGAGATCGCTCGTTTGGATATAGGTCAAACGATTGCCGTGAAAGCTAAGGCAGTTGTGGCCGTCGAGGGCATGGAGGGGACTGATGAAGTTATCGAAAGAGCGGGTCGACTAGCAGGGGCTGGCGTTCGGTTGATTAAAGTCGCTAAGCCTAATCAGGACATGCGATTTGATGTTCCAGTTGTAGGGGTATCTACTGTTACAGCGATGTCTGAAGTTAAGGCTTCAGTATTGTCAGTCGATGCAGGCAAGACGCTTATTATTGATGGTCCAGCAGTAATTGAAGCCGCGAATGTTGCTGGTATAACTGTTGTGGGTCGATGTATCGAATAATGAGGCAGAACCAGTGACGAGTAAGAACTCTATTCGAGCTGCGGTGGTTGGAGTTGGTCATCTCGGACGTGAGCATGCGCGAATACTTTCGAAGCTTTCTGGTGTTGAACTAGTGGCGGTCATTGACGTTGATCGAGCCAGAGCTGAGGAAGTGGCCAGTGCGACGGGTAGTCGGCCTCTCAGCGATCTCTCTGACTTGGATGGTGATATTGATGCAGTATCTGTGGTTGTGCCAACTGTTTTGCATGAGAAGGTCAGTCTGCCGCTACTTGAGCGCGGAATCGGTGTTTTAGTGGAAAAACCTCTGGCGCGATCGGTGGCTGAAGCTGAGAGGATACTGGCGGCGGCCCGTTGTTCAGGTGCCACGCTCGCAGTCGGTCCCACGGAACGTTATAATCCGGCTGTAGAGGCGGTTCGTTCACTCGTATTGAATCCACGATTTATCGAAGGACATCGTCTCGGGACTTTCACTGACCGTAGTCTGGACATTGATGTAGTTCTTGACTTAATGATTCATGATCTTGATTTAACATTGTCGTTTGTCCAGGCAGAGGTAACAGCGATCGAAGCCGTCGGGGTGCCAGTTCTTACTGACCGAGTTGATATCGCTAATGTTAGGCTTCGATTTTCGTCTGGTTGTATTGCGAACCTAACTGCGAGCAGAATTAGTCGAGAGCGAGTCAGAAAAGTTCGGTTTTTTCAAGACAACAGTTATGTGTCAGTTGATTTTACTGAACAGGATGCTGAGTCATGGAAGTTGGTTGGTGCTAAAGGTCAAGAGCCTTCGATTCAAGGAGGTAAGTTGCCTGTCGTCCGTGCAGAACCGCTCGAACGTGAGTTAGTTGATTTTGTGAGTGCCGTTCGTGAGCGGCGTTGTCCTATGGTTTCTGGTGAAGATGGAGTCAGTGCCGTTACGTTGGCCCATCGGGTGACGGAGGCTATGCAGGTCGGCCCGAAAGTAAGCAAGAGATAGGTGTTAAGTGGAAATGAAAGCCTTGTCAGAGCCTTTTGTTGCGTCGTCTGACATAAGTGATATTTCGGAGAAGATCACTGGTGGTACGTCACTGAATGAAAGTGAGACTGACCGGCTGATTATGACGAATGATCTTTCTGTGCTTGGTATGTTGGCAGAGCGAGCACGGTGTAGGCGGCATGAGAATCGAGTGACATTCGTTCGTGTCGTTAAATTTGATATTCAAGCTGATAGGGACCATCAGTTGCAAACAGTAGCTGAGTGCGCTGGTGAAATTAGGATCGTGGGCACGCCTCAACGATTGGTAGAAGCACGGACCTGCGTTTCTGATGTTTCTGCGGTTGCGCGCGGTGTTCCAGTTTCCGGTTTCTCGCTTGAGGACATTGTTGAGTTGTCTACTAATGAAAACGTGTCTCTCAAATCGGCACTGTCTGACTTGCGTGGTGTGGGACTTGATTCACTATCAGAAGTGTCGATTGATAGTTCCGTCGCCTTGGAAAAAAATGTTGAGGAAGTTCGTGTCGCTGGGCTTGGTGTGTCCAGGTTTACAGTTGATGACATTGCGAAGAGTGACCTGCGAGTCGTCATTCGTCGAGTTGTTTCTTTGCAGAGAGCTACTGGCCTCGTTCGGACTTTTGCCCCGTTGTCACGACGACGTCAGGCCTCGGTGCCGTCAACCGGCTATGATGATGTGAAGCAGGTTGCACTCGCTCGTCTTCTGTCTGACAATATTGAGTCCATTCAAGTTGACTGGGAGCTCTACGGTCCTAAGTTGGCTCAGGTGACACTGTTGTTTGGTGCTGATGACATTGATGGTGTTTCGACGAGTGATCGAGAAGATCTTGGTCTACGTCGAAGTTCACTTGAGGAATTAAAACAGAATGTTTATGCTGCTTCGCTCGTACCAGTTGAGCGAAACGGCCGCTTTGAGATCAAGGAGCCATGACTCAGATTCGCCTAGGTGCCGTGAACTATTTGAATGCTCGGCCGCTTGTCCACGGCCTTGACCGACAATCTAACCTGTTTTCACTACGGTTTGATGTTCCATCAAAATGTGCGGGACTTTTACATGGTGGTGATGTTGATCTTGGATTGATTCCTTCTATTGAATATCTCGCTAAGCCAAACTACAGCATAGTGCCAGGGGTTTCTATTTCTTCAAATGGTTCGGTTGGGTCTGTCGCCTTGTTTACCGATCGTCCTGTGGCAGCGATTCGTTCAATTGCTGTCGATAACAGTTCGAGAACTTCGCTCGCTCTTCTCAAATTACTATGTGCTGAATGGTTTGAGATTGAGCCGAAATTTGTGACTGTTCCTCCTGATTTACCGAAGATGTTGCAGCGGTGTGATGCAGCGATGCTAATTGGCGATGTGGCGTTGTGGACAGATCCAGATGTTTCTGGACTCGACAAGGTTGATCTCGGAGAAGAGTGGACTGCGATGACGGGCAAGCCTTTTGTTTGGGCAATTTGGGCTGGCCGGCTAGGTGTCGAGCTTGGCGATGTCATTGGAGCTCTTCAAGGGGCAAGGGATGCTGGTGTTATCGCGTCAGATGATATCGCGCGCGAGTACAGTGGCGATGACGAAGATCGCGTTGAAATTGGTCAAGCTTATCTGAACGAGAACATCACCTATGGACTCGGAGAAGAAGAGCTTGCAGGATTACGAAAATTCTTGAACATGGCTAGCGACCTTCGAATTATTCAAACAGATGCGAAGCTTAGGTTTTATGAATCTTGATCTGTGGTTATGACTCTCAAGTCGCTAATATCTTTAGTTAGGAGCGGGGAGCGAATCGATCGTGCCGCTGCGTCTGAGCTCTATCAGAATGCACCTCTACATGTCTTGGGACGTTTAGCTGACGAAATACGGTCACGTAAACATGTTAATCGTGCTGTTACTTACATAATCGATAGGAATGTTAATTACACAAACGTTTGTGTGGCGCGGTGCAATTTTTGCGCATTCTATCGGCCCGTTGGTGATGCCGATGGTTACGTGCTTGGATTCGATGAGATTTTCCGAAAAATTGATGAGACGATGGAAGTCGGTGGTGAACAGCTACTTCTTCAGGGTGGGCACAATCCTGATCTCCCGCTCGAATGGTACGAGGACTTGTTCAGAGCTATTAAGTATCGAACACCGAATCTTCGTTTGCACGCGCTGTCTCCTCCTGAGATTCTCCATCTCTCTAGATTGTCAGGCTCGCCAGTTCCTGAGGTCATAGACAAACTTTTGGCAGCTGGACTTGATAGTGTGCCAGGAGGCGGCGCTGAAATTTTGGTTGATCGCGTTAGGAAACTCCTTCATTGCTACAGTAAGGCAACCGCCGATGAATGGCTTGATGTGATGAGGCATGCTCATCTAAGTTGGTTACGAACCACTGCAACAATGATGTATGGCAGCGTTGAGACCCCGGAAGAGCGAGTTGAACATCTTTTAAGGTTAAGGGACTTACAAGATGAGACCGGAGGCTTTACTGCTTTTATTACATGGAGCTATCAGCCTCAGAACACTGAGCTCGAGGGAGAAGAGTCAACCGCTATTGAATACTTGAAAACTTTGTCTTTAGCGAGGATTGTTCTTGATAACTTCGAAAACATACAGGCTTCTTGGGTTACTCAGGGAGGTAAAGTTGGACAACTGAGTCTTGCATACGGCGCCAATGACATGGGCAGTGTGATGATCGAGGAGAATGTGGTTCGTGCGGCTGGTGCAAGCTATTGCATGGACGAAGTTGAGATCGTTAGAAATATTGAGGATGCTGGCTATGTTGCGATGCGCCGTAACATGCATTATGAAATTTTAGGAGAACCAATATTTCGGAGTCGTGATGTTCCTAGGATGAAAATATTGGCGAGCTCACGCGTGCCTGGAGATGGACATGTGCCTGATGAGCTCGTACGATATGCGGCACGTAGTCGTGGCGCGAAGCGGCAACGCTCAAATCGAGAACAGGCTTGACGGCGATGGTGGTTTGCGCTGTGACCATAGATGTCCCCACTTGTAGTTAGTCTTTTTATGTAAACTATTTCTTGGTTGTTCTTTGTTGGAACGACAGTTGTCTTCGCTTGCGGTAAAAGTGAGTACAGGTGGTCCGAGACCACCTGTTTCTTTGGATTTTCCGGAGTGTATGTTGCGGCTAGGTGTTTAATACGAATTGCTTTGGTCGTGCTGTGTTGACCTGCATCGAGAGTCCGATTGTCTTTAGACACTGTTTTATACCGAGCGTCCTGGGTTCTGCCGATTATTGGGCCTCCGATTCGTTCCGGAGGTGTTATGGTTGGTCGAGACGGTCGAATTTGTGGTGTCGGTCAATTAGAAGAGAAAACGACATCAGTCGCTGAAGAAATTCAACATACGCCTCTCGACAGTATTCGAAATTCTGAGAGATTTCCCAGATGGGTCGGTGAGCGAGTTGGCCGAGGTGTCACTCAGGTAGACTTAGGGCACGTTGCCGTTTTACCTGGCCTGACCAATGCGCACACGCACCTTGAGCTATCGGGGCTTCGTGGGCGAATACCTCCTTGCGACAAGATGCCTAATTGGGCTGAAAACATCGTCGAAGAAAAGCGATTAAACGAACCGTTCTGTTTTGAGGAAATCGAGAGAGCGATCGGCGAGGCTTGGGAATGTGGTACAGCTTTAGTCGGTGACATTAGTAATACAATGAGTTCTCTTCGTCCACTTTCTAGCGGTCCGCTTGGAGGGGTGATTTTTAAGGAGCTCATAGGCTTCGATATTTTTGGGGCTTCGGCAGAAGCGTTTGTTCGGGAAGCCATCGCGGAGCTTGAGCAACCACTTCGGGCTGGACTTAAGCTAAGTCTTTCTGACCAAGCACCGTATTCAGTTTATCTAGATATACTCTCTGAAATTTGTGCTCAGGTTCCTGAAGATCCCAGGCTGCCTTATGGAATCCATTTGGCTGAGTCTATAGATGAAGTTGAGTTTTTTCAGTCGGGAACTGGTGCCTGGCGTGAATTACTTGAAAGACTTGGTCGTTGGCCGAAGAGTTGGTCTCCGCCCGGCCACAGGCCGGTCCGTTACCTAGAGGACATTGGGTTTCTTGGACCGAGGTTATTGGCAGTACATGGTGTAGTGCTGGAGGATGATGAACTGGAGCACCTCGCACGTCGGGATGTCGTGCTGGTCACGTGCCCCCGTAGCAATGTTTGGACTGGAGCTGGAGAGCCGCCTGTTTCAAGGTTTTATACTTCTGGCGGAAAAATTGCAGTTGGCACCGATAGTTTGGCGAGTAGTCCAGACATGAATCTTTTTAATGAACTGGAAGTTTTACAGCGCCTGGCTCCTGACGTATCGGCTTCTCGGCTGCTTCGAAGCGCTACCCTCGATGGCGCACAGGCCCTTGGATTTGACTCTGATTTTGGTTCCATCGAACTGGGGAAATTAGCAAGTTTAATTGCAGTCGACATTCCAGATAATGTTGATGATGTGGAAAAATATCTCGTAAATGGATTTGAACCAGATCGAGTCAGGTGGATCGAATCTGTAGCATGGCAGTGAATTAAGATGTTTAAGAGGCTAGTGGTTTATGCATCGTTTGTACGATTAAGTCATTCAGTATTTGCTTTGCCTTTTGCCTTGGCGGGAGCTGTTTTCGCATCTCGAATAACACCGCTAACCATGGAACGAGTGATCTGGATTATTGCGGCTATGGTTGCGGCGCGTAGTGCGGCGATGGGTTTTAATCGACTAGTCGATGCCCATTACGATGCTTTGAATCCACGTACGGCACTGCGTGAGTTGCCTCGAGGCGCGATGACAAAACTTGAAGCTGTCTGGTTCGTTGTTATTACCTCAGTGGCGTTTATAGGAATAACGTATAAACTTGGTTTTTTGTGTTTTGTTTTGTCACCCGTCGCACTATTAATTGTCTTCTGGTACTCTCTAGCGAAGCGCTACACGTGTTACGCTCAGCTTTTTCTTGGTTTGGCGATGGCGGTGGCTCCAGTAGGTGGATGGCTTGCGGCTGGGGGGCGGGCTGGTTGGGAGCCATGGTTGCTTGGGCTTGCGATCGGGACATGGGTTGGCGGTTTCGATATCCTTTATGCATGTCAAGACACTGAATTCGATCGAGAACACGACCTTCGTTCAATCCCTGTGAGGTTCGGTGTTCCTGTCGCTCTGTGGATTTCAAGAGGCATGCATGTCTTGTCCGTCTGGTGCCTGATCGCATTGGGTTTAGTTCTGCACCTCGGTTTCGTTTACCTAGTAGGTGTCATAGGAGTAGGGGCGCTTTTAATTTTTGAACAGTCGCTGGTTCATAAAAATGAAGAATCGAAATGAAGCCGTGCTTTTGTGGTTAATGGGAAGGGGGCATTGGTTTACCTTTTTGTAACTATCGTTGCTATTTATTTAGAATGATGCCTGATATGAATGAATCTGCACGTGGAATCGTCGTTGGGGTTACTGGTGCGAGTGGTGCCTTGTACGCTGTTCGAACAGTGGCAGCTCTGATGTCTCAAGGGTGTTCCATAGATCTTGTGATTTCAGATTTTGGAAAGAGACTTATTAAAGATGAGCTTGATGGCGAGGCTGTCATTGATCGGTTGCCCGATTATCTTCGTTCTAAATATGGAGAAACGATCGATACAGGTTCATTATCGGTCCACAGTAATCGAGACATGGGAGCAACGATTGCCAGTGGGAGCCACTTGTGTGATGCGATGGTTATCGTGCCTTGTTCGATGAAGACGCTAGCCGGGGTCGCACATGGCCTTTCGCGTAATCTTATCGAACGTTCCGCTGATGTAATGCTGAAGGAACGACGTACGTTGGTCATAGTGCCCAGGGAGTCTCCGATGAGTTTGCCGCAACTACGAAACATGGTGCTTTGTGCAGAGGCTGGTGCGGGTATGTTGCCGGCGATGCCAGCCTTTTACCAGGGCCCCCGTACGCTTGACGATCTAGCGGATTTCATGGCCGGTAAGATTCTTGGCGCCCTTGGTTTTAGTCACGCGTTATATCCACCGTGGACGGGATCGTGAACGATCAGTCACTTGGTGACGACAAAGACCCACAACGAATTTCGGCGATGTTTGATTCCATCGCAGAGCGGTATGATCTTCTTAATCACTTGCTTACTATAGGTTTAGATATTGGTTGGCGTTCACGTGCGGTTGAGGCGCTTGAGCTTTCGGGAGATGAAATTGTGCTTGACGCCTGTACTGGCACAGGAGATTTAGCGATTGCCGCTCTTAGTGGTCGCTACGGTCAGGCGCATCATGTCGTGGGTGTTGACTTTTCTGAGCGTATGCTTCGAGTGGGCTACGAGAAAGTCCTGAAGAAGTCTCTTCGAGGAACTGTAACGTTTGTGAGAGGAGATGTAACACATATTCCTTTGCCATCGGACTCAGTTGATGCCGCCACGATAGCCTTTGGGATTCGTAATGTAAAAGAGCCGAGATTGGTGTGTGCGGAAATTCATCGTGTTCTTCGTCGTGGCGGACGCTTGGCCATACTTGAATTTGGCATGCCTGACATTCCTGGCCTGCGAGCTCTCTACCTTTGGTATTTTCGTTTCGTCCTTCCTAAGCTTGGAGGTTTTGTATCCCGTCATGGTAGCGCGTACTCTTATGTTCCTGGGTCGGTAGGGCGGTTTCCCTCGCGGGAAGTCTTGTCTGCG
>CAZQMT010000066.1:0-1193 GCA_964594555.1 uncultured Vicinamibacterales bacterium | reverse complement strand
ACTTGTAGACGCTGGATTTTCCAGAGTTAATCGGGTACGTTTGGCCTTCGGCATCACGCTTCTGTACGTTGCGCATAAACCACTTGTGGTTTAGCTCACGTCCAGCAAGACTACTCTCCATTTGCGGGTGCTATAATCAGCTAACTGATTGATGCGTATTGACTTCGATGACGATCGTCCTTATCCAGCGCCGCTGGAAGGTGCTATGTCACGACGAGAGGGCTTCCTCTTCTCAATCATCTTGCACCTCGTCTTCTTGGTTGTCGTTTTAGTATTTCCAGAACTTCCTTTTGTCAAAGAGGCAGCGGCACGTGCGGCAGCAGTGGTTGAGAAACAACGACTTGAGGCACTGGAAAAACGGCGAGAAGAACGGAGGTTCGTTTTTGTTAAGCCGAGAGTTGATGTGCCAGCGGTGACGGCACGAGGTGATGCGGAGCTTTCAGATCGAGATCGAGTTGCTCGGGCGCCAGAGCGCTCATTAAGACCAGAAAATTCATTACCGGTTTCTGATGGTAATTCGGCTGAACGTGTTGAAGCAGAAGACCCTTCAGGTTATCGAGACCGAGAGTCGATGGCCGAAGGATTTGAGAGTCAGAATGATGAAAACGTTGGGGATAGTGAAAAGCGTATCGACTCACTTGATCAATATTTATCGAGAAAGTCCGATCCGACTCGATTATCCCGTGAACCTGATCGACAAATTAGATCGAGGAGTAAAGGACTGGGGGATTCATTAAGAAACCTCGATCGCTTCGTGCAAAATGAGACCTTCGGTAACATTGCTGGTGGGGGAGGGGCTTTCGGTCCGGCCATTCAGTTCGATACGAAGGGTGTTGAATTTGGGCCATGGATTAGACGGTTTATTGCTCAGATTAAGCGGAATTGGTTGGTGCCGTACGCTGCAATGGTTATGAAAGGTCGTACCGTGATCACCTTTAACGTGCATCGAGATGGAGCGATGAGTGATCTGGCTGTTTCTAAACCTGCTTCGGTCGAATCTTTTAATGCGGCTGCTTTTAATGCGCTGGCTGCTTCGAATCCTACTCAGGCTCTTCCGCCAGAATACCCGGACGATCGTGCCCATTTCACCGTTACGTTCTACTATAACGAGCTGCCAGGATCTCGATAGCCTTAGGTCTTTGTGTGTAATCGATCAAGGGTCGTCAAGGTATATGAAGTGAGGGGCTCCTCCT
>CAZQMT010000065.1:0-11166 GCA_964594555.1 uncultured Vicinamibacterales bacterium | reverse complement strand
TCCTGTCGCATTAAGGATACGAGGAGTAAGGGATCGACGTTGTGTGTGGTGGCTGCGGTTTTGATGTCGTCGAAAATTGGTCGTGGGTATGCCAGGTGCCAGAAGTCTTCTGGAAGGTTTTTCGTGGGACGTTGGAGAAATTGCCCGAAGTAGTTCGCAAGAATCGAAAGGCTGTAGCGGTGTTCACCTGCGCTGGCTGATGCACGTGCTGTGAGCAGTGCGAGAGCACTGTCTTTATGATTTTCTCTAAGGGCACGTCTGGCGTATTGTGCGGCTTCGACCTTTAGACCTGCACGAGCTAGATATGTTGATGCAACGAAGTAGGGATGTCGTTGCGTCGAATTGTTAAGGCGAAGTGGTGGGAACTCGAGTTTCGACGGAGAAGACTTTTCTCTTAGACGTTGAATGAGCTCGGTTTCTTCCTGGATACTCTCGCGAACGATCCATTTATGTGCCCGGATACCATAATAGTGAAATGGTTTTTGTTGTTCGAGTTTTATGAGCGTGCGGAGTGCGTCTACACGGCGCCCTAAACGGTTATTGGCGATTGCCAACCAAAAACGTGCGGCCGAGTCCATCGTACTCCCAGGGTTCCGTCGAAGCACACCAAGGAGATTTGTCCTGGCACGTTCGTTCTGGTTCGCTCGGATCGCTGCGACCCCCGCTCGCCAGAGGATGTCGAGTTGACGCCCTCGTGATTTTGCACGTTGGAATAGTCCGCGGTAAATGCCAAGTCCTTCTTCTAGATCACCGATGCTCACCAGATAGGCGGCTAACAAAATGCCTGCGCTCCATCTGATTTCGTCACTTTTAGAGACACGTCCTTCCCAGAGCGGATAGCCTAAAGATTTTACTAGTTTGGTTTGGCCAGTTCGGGTAGCTAATCGGAATTGTGTGAGTTTGACCTTTGGAATGTAAGAGCTGTGTGGAAATTGCTCGATAAACATCCGGCACTTTTCTATGGCGTCGTCATTTGCGCGTGCATCATAGAGCGTAATGATAGTTTCTGTTTCGATCAGATCGCGTCTTTTCGTGGAAGGATAATCGTTTCGCCAACGCTGTGTAACGGCAAGTGCGTCTTGATAATGAGAAGCGGAACGAAGTTTTCGAGTCAGTGAGAGTAAGTGGTCTTCAGAAATGTTCCGGGGTGGTATGCCAAGTTTTGTTGTAAGCCGACGTTCGGATTCCCAGGCAGTTGTAAATGTTTCTGGCACGATGTGTTGTAAGAACGTGTTGTGAAACATGCTTATAGAACGTTTAAGTTTGTTTTGGCCTTCGTATGCAAATGAGAGTCCTAGGCGGGCTGTATCGGCTTGTCTTCCACGGTTTTGTTTACGAAGTACCTCTGAATAAATACTGATAGCGCTGGGGAAGTCTCCTTCGTGCTGGTAAGCATCTCCAATGTCGAGAAGGAGATCGAGGGCCCTCAGATCAGTGCCGATGACCATGGTGTTTTTGAGGTATGTTTCAGCTTCTTCGGCGCGTGAACTATTAACCAGATTTTTCACAATTGAAAATCTTGCGAATATGGAAAGCGAGTTTTCGAGTTGCGCTACGTTTTTCCATATGCGGTTACTCTCAGACGGACGTTCAAGTTGTTCGAGTAATCGTGCACGGAGGATGAGGGACTCTACGGGTAAAGCAGTAGTTTCTGTGTCTGCGACGGCTTGTTCCAGCGTTATGAGTGCGTCAGTTGGTTTGTTTTCAAGATAGTGTTCGACAACGAGAGGATAAGTTGGACCAGGCAGCCTAAGGTTGTTGGTTGTTAGAGCTGATGCGGTTGTGTCGGTTAGGAGAAGAAGGACCAGTAGTCTCATGACTGTGTACGAGGGCCTCACTTGTCTGAAAAATCGAAAATCAAAAGATCGTGGTTGAGATGGGAAGTCCGAGAACCTGTAGTTGTCGTCGTATTTAAACAATTTCATCACCCGATGTTAGTACCTGAGGCGTTGAGCTGGTTTTCCGATTATTGTAGCGCGTTGCAGCCATGACCTGAGTCCAGAATCTTTGGGTCTGGAAAAAGTATTCGAACCACATGCTAGGATCAGCTGTTAATTGTGGTTATTGTGGTTAACGTTAAGGGGGAACGATGGTTATTCTGAGCCGACGGGAGTTTATGGTTACTTCGTCTTTAGCTTTTTCGAGTAGCAGCTTGCTAACTGCCCTTACGTTCGACCAGTCATTACCAGAAACAGAGTTTAAGCCTTTACGCAGACACGTTGGGATTTTCAGCGGTCGAGGTGGGACTATCGGATGGCTGGCGTCCCCTGATGCTTTAGTGATTGTTGATAGTCAGTTTCCTGAAACTGCCAAAATATGTCTTCGTGGTTTAGAGCAACGAGCGAAAGATAAGATCGACGCCCTAATTAATACGCATCATCATGGCGATCATACCGCTGGCAACGTGGTTTTTGGCCCAAGAGCTAAACAGATTATTGCTCATCAAAATGTTCCTCGGTTGCAACAGCGCTCAGCTGATAGTTCAGGAACAACGGATAGTCAGACTTATGCGGATACGACTTTTGATGACCAATGGAAAATGAGCGTTGGTAACGAAACAGTGTCAGCGAAACATTACGGTCCTGGTCATACGGGGGGAGACATTGTAGTGTTTTTCGAAGCTGCAAATGTTGCGCACGTCGGTGATCTTGTTTTCAATCACCGCCATCCTTTTGTTGATAGGTCTTCTGGGGCTTCTGTTCGAGGATGGATTTCTTCACTTGAGAGTATGGCCGGTGAATTATTGGATGACACTATCTATATTTTTGGACATGCGAAGGTCGGACGGTCGATCACCGGTCGCAAGGCAGACTTATTGGTCCAGCGCGACTATTTTTCAGCGGTGTTAGAGCATGTTGAAAAGGGTATCGCTGCGGGAAGTTCTAGAGACGAAGTATCGAGCCTTGAGGCTTTACCAGCCTTTGGTGATTATGTTGGTAATCCTCCACGTCTCACACTCGCGAATGTCTTAGGAGTTACTTACGACGAGTTAATACAGTAGCGTTCTTAGTGGCTAAGGAAAATAAAATATGCCATTTTGACATCTGGGGGTGGTGTCCATGTCAGTTTGCTTATAATAATAGGGTGAATTCGTTGTTTGTATGGTGTTGAGTATTGGATTTGTGATTGTTTATGGATGTTGACTTATCGAGGTAATAATGACTGCTGTATCAGAGAGTGATCAGGTTCTTCAAACGAAAGTGATGGCTGCTCGTGAGAGACTTGATGAGCACGTAAGAAAAATTATTCAATGGCATTTTAATCCTGATACAGGTTGCCCGTTTTGGTTGAGTTGGGCTGAAGAGGCTGGTTGGGATCCTAAACGTGAAATCGAGGGTTTTGACGATCTTCTAAAGTTTGACCACTTCAAGGACGACCTGCTCCGTGGTGGTCCTGTGGGTCGATGGGTCCCTAAGGCCTATGCAGATCGCCCAGTCTTTGTTTTTGAAACAGGTGGGACCACCGGCATTCCTAAATCTCGTATTAGTATCGATGACTTCAGGCTTGACTATGAGATGTTTTCAGAGACGCTTCCAGATGACCGATTCCCTCGTGGAGCAAATTGGCTAATGCTTGGCCCATCAGGCCCTCGTCGGCTCGGTCTTGCTGTTGAGCACCTGGCTCACCACCGAGGAGGTATTTGCTTCTGTGTTTATTTAGATCCGCGATGGGTAATCAAGCTCATCAAAAAGAAATGGATGGATCATTTAAAAGCCTACCAAGAGCATGTCATAGATCAGGCCGTAACCGTGCTCAAGGCGGGCCATGATATCAAGTGCTTGTTTACAACTCCAAAGTTACTTGAAGCATTGGCGAACAAGTTAGAAGCGGATGGTACGAGTATTAGCGAGGTTGGCATTACGGGCATTTTCTCTGGTGGTACTGAATTTACGCCGCAGTGGTATCGCTTTGCTACCGAAGAGTTTCTGAATGGAGTGTACATGACTCCGACTTACGGCAATACGTTAATGGGACTTGCAGCGTCCAAGCCTTTTATTCCGGAAGATAATTACAAAATCACGTACCATGCGCCACAGCCGAGGGCGGTACTCCAGGTTGTGGACTCAGACGATACGAGCCTGGTGGTGGACTACGGACAAACGGGACGCGTTATGCTTACGACATTGACGAAAGAGTTCTTTATGCCACGGTTTCTTGAACGCGATGAGGGAGAACGTGAATTGCCCTGCGATGCCTATCCATGGGATGGTGTCAGTGGTGTGAGGCCGTACAGCGCGCTTGCAGATGCTACGACCGTTGGTGTTTATTGAGTTCAGATCATGTGTGTTTTGTATATTGCACCTCGTGAAGGAGAAGTACTATGATTCACTTTCCGATTCTTCGATGGGGAGAGCCCTATCGCAGTCTGGATGTGGACCAAGTGGTCCATTTTGCGACCGGAGAGCCGATCGCCGAAGTAAGTCAAGCCAATACGGGCTTGGTCCAACGGGATATGCGCAAAGCACAACGTGCCCGTGACGTATTACGTGAGATTCCCAGTCTTGAATTACTTAAAAAGATTAAGTTGGCAGCTGAACTTTTTATGACGGCCGAGTTGCCTGTTGGAGACGGTACTCAGACGCCTGATGAGTTTGTTAAGTGTCAGTCGGCCACTACGGGTCTGCCTGAGCATATGTGCCATGCCAACATGGAGAAGCTGCAGTATGTGCTGACACACCTTGACGACATTCTTGTATCTCTCACCCGTGGTCTAGATTTAGAGATTTTGAGTAAGGGCTATGGTGGAGAGAAAGGCGTGATGCGTAGTTATCAAGCGACAACACCTGTGCTTGGCATGGTCTTGCCTTCGAATTCACCTGGAGTACATGGTCTATGGTTGCCGGTTATTCCTCTGCAAGTCGGCTTAGTGCTTAAGCCTGGGCCTCAGGAACCTTGGACGCCTTATCGTATGAGTGCTGCATTCTTTGAGGCTGGAGTGCCTCGTGAGGCGGTTTCTCTTTACCCTGGACAGGCAGATGTAGGGGCTGCGGTTTTGCAGGGCTGTACCCGTACTATGATATTCGGCGGTTCGTCCACCATTGAGCAGTACCAGGGTGATCCTAGAGTGCAGGTCCACGGTCCTGGCTTCAGTAAGATTATTTTCGGTGACGACGAGGTGGATCAATGGCAACAATACTTGGATTTGATGGTTGATAGCGTTTTAGTTAATAGTGGCCGGAGTTGTATTAGTTGCTCCGGTATTTGGGTGACGAGTCACGCCCGTGAAATCGCTGAGGCTTTGGCAGAACGTTTGGGTCCTATCGCTCCTCTGCCGCATGACGATCCGGCTTCAGCGCTTGCTGCGTTTACAGTGCCAGGGCAAGCTGAGGCTATTAACGCGTCTATTGAAAGTGGGCTTTCAGAGCCTGGAGTCGAAGATGTAACAGCGAAGTATCATGGGGGCGCTCGGTTAATTACGAAAGAGCGTTGTTCTTATCTTCGTCCGACAGTTGTGCTTTGTGATTCGCCTGATCGCGCGCTTGCGAACACTGAGTACATGTTTCCTTTTGTGAGCATTGTGCAGGCTCCAACGGGTATGCAAGGTATGCTGAAACATATCGGTCAAACTCTGGTAGCAACTGCTTTAACAGAAGATGAGGCTTTTCGATCGGCTCTGGTTGATGAAACGAAGATTGATAGGCTTAATTTTGGTCCAATACCAACGATTAGGTTGAACTGGCTTCAGCCGCACGAAGGTAATTTGGTGGCTCTTCTCTTCCGCGAGCGCGCGTTTCAAATGGCTGGATGAGACTGCTTTGTATAACGGCTGGCGCTGCTGAGATGTACTGTGGTAGCTGTCTACGTGACAATGCTCTGGCTGCCGAGTTGATCTCTCGTGGTCATGATGTTGAACTGCTGCCTATCTACACGCCCACACGAACTGACGAAGTTAATGTCAGTCGACAGGGTGTGTTTTTTGGCGGAATCAGTCTTTATCTCGAACAGTATGTTCCCATCTTTCGAAAGACCCCATGGCTTCTTGATCGACTTTTGAATTCTAAGATCGCTTTACGTTTGGCGTCTCGCTGGTCCATTTCGACTAATCCACAGGTTTTGGGTGAGCTAACACTTTCTGTCCTTAAGGGTGAAGATGGTTTCCAACGTAAGGAGATTCAGAAACTAGTTCATTGGCTACTTCAAGAGCCATTACCAGATGTGGTTAGTCTTCCGAATTCATTACTCATTGGGTTGGCCGCTCCGCTTAAGCGTGCACTTGGGCGACCGATTTGCTGTACGCTCCAAGGAGAAGATTTATTTATTTCTAGTCTGCCTGAATATCATCGACGAGAAGCGGAGAAGTTAATTCGTGACAATGTCAAGCACGTTGACGCGTTTATCGCGGTCAGTCAGTTCCATGCGGACTCGATGGCTAGTTATCTGCAAATACCCGATCAGAAACTTCATGTTGTACCTCTTGGAATTAGGATGGACGATTATAAGAGCAAGGTTTTTACTCGTTCGGAACAGTTCATAGTTGGCTATTTTGCACGAATAACACCTGAAAAAGGTTTACATCTACTCGCCGAGGCGTATCGATATCTTCGTCAACGAGGAGATTTACCAAGTTCACGCCTTGTTGTGGCTGGTTATCTCGGTGAGGACTCTCGGACTTATTTACAAGCTATACAACGACAGATGGAGCTAGAGGGACTGGGCGACGAGTTTAACTACTTAGGTGCTCTCAATCGAGAAGATAAAATTAAATTTCTGAGGGGGCTAGATGTTTTTTCGGTTCCAGCCACGTACGATGAGCCTAAGGGTATTTTCCTCCTTGAGGCGATGGCCAGTGGCGTGCCGGTTGTACAACCAAGACGGGGTGCTTTTCCAGAGATTCTAGACTTAACATCTGGAGGGATCTTGGTTGAACCCGACGATAAAGTTAGTCTCGCCAAAGGTATCCTCTCAGTGTACCAAGATAGAGATCTTGCTATGAAGCTCAGTACTTCTGGTCAGCTCGGCGTTAGAGAACATCACCATGTGGGTCTCATGGCGGATCGTACACTTGATGTTTTTGAAAGTATTTGAATTTTCGGGGACGTTGTTGCAAGTCGATATGAGGAGCTTAGAGACTACAAGTGCTTAATGTTAGATCTGTGAACAAGCAATACGAGACACCCCGTGGGGTGCTTTCGGTCCTTGCCGATATTACGTTTTCACTTTCTAGGGGGGATGCTGTTTCGATTATGGGGCCCTCAGGAAGCGGGAAAAGTACTCTGCTTTATATTCTTGGCGCGCTCGAACCGCCGACAACCGGATCTGTGAGTCTAGACGGCGAGGATCCTTTTTCGTTCGATGATCGATCTCTTGCGATATTTCGGAATCAACAAGTTGGATTTGTGTTTCAAGACCATTGTCTATTGCCACAATGTTCTGTGCTTGAAAATGTTCTGATACCGACTTTGGTAAAGGGAAGCAACGATTCTGGAGATTCTGATCTTGAAAGAGCTCGACAGCTCATTGACCAAGTTGGCTTAGCTGAACGTATTGATCATCTCCCCTCAGAACTATCGGGAGGAGAGAGACAACGTGTGGCCGTAGCGCGTGCTCTGATCAGAAACCCAGTATTACTGTTATGCGATGAACCGACTGGGAATTTAGACGCGGATACGTCTGAAGCTGTGGGATCTCTGCTTCTGGATTTGCATCGAAAGCTCGAGACGATTTTAGTGGTTGTCACACACAGCACTGAACTGGGTGAACGATTTCAATCCAGGTTCGAGATGGATAATGGTCGTCTACGTTCTCTTTAAAAGCGAGTAATTCCATTTGTAATCACTATTGCAGTATATGAGACAAGGCAGCTTCCGCGCTCTCGATTTGTCCTGAAAGGTCGTCTAGTGAGGAAGAGACAACCGATATAAATTTTAGCGCCTCATCTAACGCGTTTTGTTCGAGTCCCTCACGGATTCCTGGGAGTGTTTTGACGCCATACCCGGTGTAGAAACCCGGAGCATAGACTAAATGCTTAAACCACTCTCGTTTTGGCAGTCCTGCTGTATAGCTAAGAGTTCGTTCTGACCGATATAGCAACTTGTTGAGTGCGTGCAGTGAGTCTTTTTCTTCTACTAATGTAGATGCATTTGCTGCTGGAAGTTCCTTTAGAACAAGCTCGTAACTTACGGCTGCCTTGTTAAGGCGTTTCAAGCTCGCTCGTAATGGTTCAAAATCGAGTTGCTGTGATTCGGCAAGTTTACTCGCCTCTCTCTCGAGTTCCTCGACGTACATGCCGATCGTTTCGGCATAGTTAACGAACTGAAAAGGGAGAACGGTGGAGTCGGCCAACCTTAAAATTATCGTGCCAACAATCTTTGAGAGGGTTCTTCCGAATGAGAAATCTGGATCGCCAAACCTGGTATACCACGAGAATGAATCGTAGGCAGAGTGATAAATACCTGCATACCCATCCAGTTCATCAGTGAAATTGAGGTCGAGTGATGCAATCGTCAGATGATCAAGGAATACTGTGTAATCAGATCCTCCGCCGATTGGTGCAAGTGGAAGATCTTCCCTGGCGATTAGTCTTTCTTTTTCTCTGTCTGTTTCAGCTTTTTCAATCAGGTGTGTTCGAGCCTCACTTAGTACAGTGCCGCCGCTGCCACGCGGACCTTCAAGATCTCCGACGACTTCTGTTACTAGTGCCTGTAGAGAATGTGAACCGGCCGCTGAGAACCAGCCTTGACCTGTTGTGTCGGTGTTGATGTACACGGCTGCTTTGTCGCTGAGCTCTTTCGCGTGTCTCTCAGCCCATTCGGTTGAGCCTAAAAGCCCCCATTCTTCGCCGTCCCAGGAGGCAAAAATTATAGTACGTTGTGGTTTCCAACCTTGTCGAACAAGTTCTGAAAGACCTCTGGCCGTTTCCATTAGCGAAACGTTTCCACTAGTTGGGTCCATCGCCCCGTTGACCCAGGCGTCGTGGTGATTACCGTTGATGATCCACTCATCAGGGAAGATGGAGCCATCGATTCTTGCGAACACATTATAAAGTGGACGAACTTTCCAGTCGAAGGACAGCTTGAGATGTACGTTTGTTTCACTCGGACCGACATGATAGGTGAGAGGGAGTGCGCCTCTCCACTCTTCGGGGGCGACCGGTCCTCGGAGACTGAGCAGAAGAGGTTTTGCATCATGATAGGAAATTGGTAGAACAGGGATACGCATAAGTGTTTTAGCTTCGGCCCGGTCGAGACGTTTGCCTCCAGGCTCAGAACCCCATCCTGGAGTGAGCGGATCACCAGGGTGAGTGGGCATGTCCATGACACTACCTCGCTGCACTCCTTTCCAGGGCTTCCAGGGACCTTTTGGGTACACATCACCCTTGAAGTAGCCATCGTCTTCCGGGTCGGAGTAGATAATGCATCCTATCGCCCCGTGCTCTGCAGCGACCTTTGGTTTGATCCCTCTCCAGCTTCTCCCGTATTTGGCGATTACGATCTTCCCAGTGACATCAATACCAAGTTTTTCTAAAATGTCGTAGTCTTCAGGAATCCCATAATTTACAAACACGAGCTTAGCTGTGATGTCCCCATCTGCTGAGTAAGCATTGTAAGGCGGCAAGCCACCCTCATCGGAGGAATCTGTATCTTCAGGAATAACTGGTTCCTGAAGAATAGCTCGATAGGGTTCAGGGCCCTGTAGTTCGAGAAGTCGTTCAACTGGAAAAGGCATGAGGGCTTCTTGTTGCTCGATCCAGGCATTTAATCCCCACTCTTTAAACTTTGAAAGGATAAATTCAGCCACCTTTTTACTTCCAGGTGAACCAGCGTGGTGGGGTTCTGAACTAATAGTCTGCATGTATTCACGAAGATTCTTCGGATCCGGTGTAGCCTGAAACGTTGTTTCTCGTTTCTTTTGTGAAGCAACTTGATCATTAGTGAAGCCGCGGAGGCTTTCGACTTGTGCTGAGACTTTGACATTTAGGCTAGTTAAAATGCTGATGATGAGTATGCTTTTGATGAGAGATTTAAAATGTCGAAGATGAAACATACAGCCTCCTGAGGGAGAGTTTGATCGAATCACTACGCGCCACTGTATTGTACGTTAGCTATTTCCGATACTTTTTTGTTCAGTATTCGAAATCCAATGTGACTTTTTGAAGATATTTCTTAATGATGTGGGTGTCTATATGCAGAATACCAGTCTGAATCCAGTCCAGTACCAATAACCATTGTGTTTAGCCCATATAGTGGAAATTACCTCTGCAGACAATTTTTAGGTAGCATTTAGCCTAATCGTCTCTGACGAAGACCCTTGATTTCGACGTAGGTATTTTTTACAGATGTTCTCAATACGAACTTTAGCACTAATCAAACGTAATCTTGGCTACCACTGGCGTACTAATCTTGCTGTTGTACTTGGTGTCGCAACGGCTGTGTCTGTTCTTGCTGGTGCCCTGATCGTAGGCGAGTCTGTCCGTGTCAGTCTTCGAGATCTTGTCTTAACGAGACTGGGCAGTACGGCTTTCGTGGTGACCTCCACAAACTTTTTCGATGAAACTGTAGCGAGGCGTCTCGTTATTGACGAAGAGTTCCGTTCGTTGTTTCAGGCGACACTTCCTTTGATCGTGCTAGACGGCTTTGTAGTACACGAAGATAGTAGCCGTCGTGCTGGTGGCGTTAAAGTTTATGGTGTTGATAAGAGATTTTGGGAATTCCATGGACAGACAGGCTCAGCCCCAAAAGGTCGTGAGGTTTTGGTTAGTCCGAGTCTTGCTAGGGAGTTGGGGAGTGAGACTGGCGACACGTTACTTCTTAGGGTAGAGCAACCGTCCGTGGTTCCGGGGGAGACCCTACACGGACGTCGTGACCAAGCGGGGCAATTGGTTCGTGTTTCGATGCGTGAAGTGCTTCCGGTAGATCGTCTTGGCGAATTTTCTTTGTCTGCGCATCAAGGAGAAGTTCGTGCAGTTTTTGTGCCGTTGTTACGATTGCAAGAAGATTTAGACCGGTCATTGAAGGTTAATGCTTTGCTTATATCCACTGAGGAAGACAGTGGTGGGTCTGAGCAGAGTGCTTTAGCTGCAAAGCGCATAGAACAAGCTCTTGACAGAGTATTGTCGCTGGCTGATCTGGGCGTTAGAACACGTATTCTAGACACCAGGCCAATAGGAGTTATTGAGAGTGATGGCATCTTAATTGGAGACGTACTGGCTGAGGCGGCAGCAGTTTC
>CAZQMT010000064.1:0-11197 GCA_964594555.1 uncultured Vicinamibacterales bacterium | reverse complement strand
GGAATCTACGATAATCAGACGAGAAAGACCGGTAACCTCATCGACCTCTTCATGGACGGTCTGACCCTCAATAATATCCTTGAAACAAACATACCCGGCCTGTTCGGTGAGAATAGAAAATGTGTAAGGATCCCATTCGACCAATACCTGATCTGGATCGACCTCCTGCCCCTCATTTACCTTCAAACGGGCACCATATACAATCGGATATTTTTCTCGGTCTCTGCCTTTGTCGTCTTGGACAATGAGCGAACCTGTTCTATTCATAACAACATTGGTACTAGTAGATCCGCTTCCTACAGACTCCACCACCTGTAATCCCTGGTAACGTACAGTTCCACCATGTTTCGCTGTGAGAGTAGATTGTTCAGAAACACGCGACGCAGTGCCACCGATATGGAAGGTACGCATCGTGAGCTGAGTGCCAGGCTCACCAATCGACTGTGCCGCGATAACACCGACTGCTAATCCTAACTCGACCAATCGTCCGGTTGACAAATCCCGGCCGTAGCACATCGCACATACACCTCGACGGGACGCACACGTCAGAACCGAACGAATCTTAACCGTCTGGACACCTACATCCTGCACCGAAGAAGCTAATTCTTCTGTGATTTCCTGACCAGACTCAACAATCGTATCCCCAGTAAGCGGGTCATTTATATGCTCTAGTGTGACCCTACCGATGATTCGGTCCCTGAGTGATTCGATAATCTCTCCACTCTCAACAATGGCACTCGCATCAATACCATCCATGGTTCCACAATCAGTTTCGGCAATAATTACATCCTGCGCTACATCAACAAGTCGACGCGTCAAATAGCCAGAATCCGCTGTTTTGAGCGCCGTGTCAGCCAAACCTTTTCTTGCACCGTGAGTTGAAATGAAATACTGAAGCACCGTGAGACCTTCACGGAAATTCGATGTAATAGGAGTCTCAATAATCTCACCCGATGGTTTCGCCATTAATCCACGCATCCCAGCAAGCTGCCGAATCTGCTGTTTACTCCCTCTCGCTCCAGAATCAGCCATCACATAAACAGGATTTAAATCTTTTTCTGGCCCGTCTGTATCCTCCATCTCTCCAAACATGGCATCTGCGATCTTTTCGGTCACGTCTGACCACACGGCAATTACCTTGTTGTAACGCTCTCCGTTAGTGATAGCCCCTTCCAGGTACTGCTGTTCAACTTTAATGACTTCGTCTCGAGCCCGATCGACCAGCTTGACCTTCTCTTGTGGAATCGTGAGATCATCGATGCCAATAGACAAACCAGATTTTGTCGCATACAAGAACCCTAGATCTTTAAGACCATCGAGCATCTTGACCGTCGATTCGAGCCCCAAGCGAAGATAGCCGAACTGTACGAGCTGTTGAAGCCCCTTCTTCTTCAACAAGCCATTCACGAACGGCATGTTTGCGGGAAGCTCATTATTGAGGAGAACGCGACCAACAGTAGTGTTAATAATTTGCCTTTCAACGCTTTGGACTTGAGCAGTAAGAACAGCCTGGTCATCACGTTCCTCAGCCATATCAATTAGCTCACCTGAGTAGCGCAGTCGTATTGGCGTTAAGGTTTCAAGCTCACCGCATTCGAGCGCTAATTGAACATGATTAAAATCACCGAACACCCGCCCTTCGCCCTTAGCGCCGGGCTTACTCTTAGTAAGGTAGTAGCAACCGAGCACAATGTCCTGTGAAGGCACGGTGATTGGCGCACCGTTCGAAGGCGACAAAACATTCTTCGACGACATCATCAAAACTGAAGCTTCGATTTGAGATTCTGGAGACAGAGGGACATGTACCGCCATCTGATCACCATCAAAATCAGCGTTAAACGCTGTACATACTAGTGGGTGAATCCTGATTGCCTTACCCTCAACCAGTACCGGCTCAAACGCCTGGATACCTAGCCGGTGTAGCGTAGGTGCACGGTTTAGTAGTACAGGGTGTTCTTTGATAACACCCTCTAGGATGTCCCAAATCTCTGGAAGTTGCTGATCGACAAGCTCTTTGGCCTGCTTAATAGTTGAGACAAGCCCCCTCTCTTCCAATTTATTGTAAATAAAAGGCTTAAAGAGCTCGAGCGCCATCTTTTTAGGCAACCCGCACTGATGCAACTTTAACTCTGGACCAACAACAATAACGGAACGACCAGAGTAGTCGACACGTTTGCCTAATAAATTCTGACGGAAACGGCCCTGTTTTCCCTTAAGTGTGTCTGAGAGAGATTTCAGGGGACGGTTGTTGGCGCCACGCAGCACTCGCCCACGGCGACCGTTATCAAAAAGTGCATCAACCGCTTCCTGCAGCATGCGCTTCTCGTTGCGTATAATGACACTCGGAGCTTTGAGCTCCATCAATTTCTTTAGCCGGTTGTTCCGATTAATTACACGTCGGTACAAATCATTAAGATCAGACGTCGCGAACCTTCCACCATCAAGCGGAACAAGAGGCCTTAACTCAGGTGGAATCACGGGAATCACGTCAAGTATCATCCACTCAGGCTTGTTCGTCGATCGACGAAACGAATCAACTACCTTTAGACGTTTCGCGTATTTTAATTTCTTCTGAGTTGAAACCTCCGATCGCATCAACACGCGTAATTCCTCAGCGAGTTCCTCGATGGAAACTCCCTTGAGTAGATCCTTGATAGCCTCTGCACCCATCTGCGCCGTGAAATTTGCGCCGTGCACCTCAACAGCCAATCAAACCAGCTCCTCAGTAAGAATCTGAATATGCGTGAGGTCTGTATCACCAGGGTCCACAACTACATAAGCTTCGAAGTACAAGATCCGCTCAAGTGCACGTAGAGAAATATCTAGCAAATGTCCGATACGACTCGGCAACCCCTTGAAAAACCACACATGGCTCACGGAAGTCGCCAGGGCAATATGCCCAAGACGTTCTCGCCTAACCTTCGCCTGAGTGACCTCAACACCGCACTTGTCGCAAATTATGCCCCGATGCTTCATGCGTTTGTGCTTACCGCAAAGGCACTCCCAATCGGTTACAGGCCCAAAAATTTTTGCGCAAAAAAGACCGTCACGTTCTGGTTTGAATGTGCGGTAATTGATCGTTTCTGGCTTGGTCACTTCACCATGCGACCACGACAAAATCTTCTCTGGAGAAGCCAGGCTAATCCGAATCGCATCAAAATCTGATGTTAGAGCGCCTCTATCTGAAAAACTTGATCTCATAATTCTAGTTCGCCTTTTTTCAAAATATGCCAACGGCTCATGATTAGACTGGCTCAGCCACGGACTCAGGTAATGGTTCGGACTCCGGCGTAGAGACCATCTCTGGTCCGCTTTTCGTCCGCATCAACTCAACATCAAGACAAAGTGCCTGTAATTCTCGAATGAGAACGTTAAAGGATTCTGGTAAACCAGGCGTAAAGGACGCATCACCTTTGACAATCGCCTCGTAGATTTTAGCCCTTCCCGTCACATCATCAGATTTGGCAGTAAGTAGCTCTTGTAGAATGTGCGCTGCTCCGTAGGCCTCAAGTGCCCATACTTCCATTTCTCCGAAACGCTGACCTCCAAACTGTGCCTTTCCACCTAGTGGCTGCTGAGTAATGAGAGAATACGGACCAATTGAACGGGCATGGATTTTGTCATCGACAAGATGCGAAAGTTTCAACATATATATGTAACCAGCCGTAACATCCTGTTCAAACGATTCTCCCGTCATCCCATCGTACATTTTCGTTTTTCCACTTGTAGGCAGCCCCGCCTGTTCGAGCCAGCTTTTAATTTCTTGCTCCGTAGCACCGTCGAAAACAGGAGTAGCAAAATGCATCCCCAGAGCATGTGCGGCCCAGCCCAGGTGAGTTTCAAGGATTTGACCAACGTTCATCCGAGACGGAACACCTAATGGATTCAGAACAATCTCCACCGGAGTTCCATCTGGCAAATACGGCATGTCCTCTTCAGGTAGGACACGCGCGATCACTCCTTTGTTACCGTGCCGACCAGCCATCTTGTCTCCGACTGACAACTTTCGCTTCATCGCCACGTAAACTTTAACCAACTTGATAACGCCAGGAGGTAGTTCATCCCCCCGGAGAACTTTCTCTTTCTTTTCATCGGAGACACGCTTAATAACCTCGACTTGTCGTTCAGTTCGTTGCTCAAGCTGATTCAATTCCTGCTGTAGACTCGAATCACCTGGATTGAGCTTGATGCGAATCAACAAGTCATAGGACAAGTCCCTCAAGATCTCATCAGTCAGAATCGTACCTTCAGCGAACAACCTCTCACGACCAAAGTCATCAAAGAGATCAGCGCTCAATGTCTGTCCCGCTAACATCGCCACGATCTGTTTCTTAACTTCATCATGGAGAATCCTGATCTCATCTTGCAGATTCTTATCCATGATCTCGAGTTCCTCCGCCTCAATGGCTTTAGCTCGATCGTCTTTTTCGATACCCTTGCGAGAAAATATCTTCACCCCTACAATAATTCCGTCGATTCCCGGAGGACAAGTTAGTGAGGCATCACGAATATCACCAGCCTTCTCACCAAAAATCGCGCGCAAAAAATTATCTTCAGGTGTTAGTAACGTCTCGCCCTTCGGAGTAACTTTACCCACCAAAACATCTCCGGGTTTAACGTACGCACCGATTCTAATGATCCCGCTTTCATCGAGATCGTTAAGAAAACCCTCAGACACATTCGGGATATCCCTCGTAATATCCTCAGGCCCCAACTTGGTGTCCCTAGCTTCAATTTCAAACTCTTCGATGTGAATAGAAGTGTAGTAATCCTCTTTAACCATTCGCTCAGAAACTAGAATCGCATCTTCGAAGTTATGACCACGCCATGGCATAAAGGCAACCAGAACATTCCGCCCCAGGGCCAGTTCTCCAAGTTCAGTACTCGGTCCATCACCAAGCACTTGTCCCTTATCTACTTTCTGACCAACACGAACAACCGGCTTTTGACTAATACATGTATTTTGATTAGATCGTCTGAACTTCGTAAGGTTGTAAATATCAGCGCCCAGATCTTTTGCTGACCCGTTATTCCCTCCCTCTACACGCACAACAAGTCTCTGCGAGTCCACGTAATCAACCGTTCCAGATCTTCGAGCGACAACAACGGCACCAGAATCTCTAGCCGTAATGTACTCCATGCCCGTACCCACCAGCGGTGCGTGGGCGCGTAGCAGCGGAACAGCCTGGCGTTGCATGTTGGATCCCATGAGAGCCCGATTCGCATCATCATTTTCTAGAAACGGAATCAGTGACGCAGCCACCGAAACAAGCTGTTTGGGAGAAACATCGATAAACTCCACCTTCTCCCGAGGGGCGAGTATAAAGTTTCCGGCTTGGCGAGAATTAACCCGCTCGTCGACAATATTGCCTTCTTCGTCAACAGCCGCATTAGCTTGTGCAATGACGTACTGATCCTCCTCCCACGCCGACAAGTAGAAGGAGTGGGGTTCGAACTCGACCGTTCTCTTCTTACCTTTTCGAGCCGACTCGTTCTTCTTAAGAACTGCTTCGGCTTCAACCACAGAACCAACTTCGTAATCTGTCCCACCAGAATTGGTAATTAGGACATAGTCCACCACCCGCCCATTCTTAACCTTACGATAAGGCGATTCGATAAAACCGAATTCATTGATGCGTGCATAGCTCGACAAGGATGAGATCAAACCTATATTCGGTCCTTCAGGAGTTTCAATCGGACAAATACGACCATAATGTGTCGGATGAACATCCCTTACCTCAAATCCCGCACGCTCCCGAGACAACCCTCCCGGACCCAAAGCAGAGAGTCTTCGCTTGTGAGTCACCTCAGACAAAGGATTCGTCTGGTCCATGAACTGTGAAAGTTGAGAAGAACCGAAGAATTCACGAATGGCAGCCATAACCGGCTTAGCATTTATCAGGTCGTGTGGCATGGCCGTCGCCATCTCCTGATAGACAGACATCTTCTCCTTGATAGCTCGCTCCATGCGTACAAGGCCAATACGAAACTGGTTTTCCAGTAACTCACCTACAGAACGTACACGCCGATTTCCCAAATGATCGATGTCATCTACATTTGCTGGATTCTTCCTAAGCTTGAGCAGATAACGAATGACCCCATAAAAATCCTGCGGACGTAAAGTTCTCTCATCAAGCGGGACCTCGCTGCCAAGCTTCGTATTCAGTTTCAAGCGTCCAACGCGAGAAAAGTCATACTTCTGAGAGTTAAAGAACATATTTTCAAAAAGTGATCGCGCACTGTCCAAAGTCGGCGGGTCACCAGGACGTAATCTCCTATAGATCTCAATAAGAGCCTCTTCATGAGTCCGAAGTGAATCCTTCTTGAGAGTCTGAGATAAAACAGTTCCAATTGCATCTCGTTCAGGAAAAAACACCTCTAACCGATCGACTCCTCTTTCCTGAGCCATAGAAACAACCCTAGGAGTCAACTCATCATTCGCCTCTAGGAGCACCTCGCCTGTCGAAGGATCTATAACATCAGAAACGACGTAGGCACCCTCAAGCTCAGCTTCTTCAATTTCGATCTCTTCAACCTTAGCTTCTTTCAGCGCTGCTAAAATTGTCTTTGTAATTCGTTTACCTGCACGAACTACAACATCTGACTTGGGAACAGAGACATCCTTGCTAGCCCGCAGACCAACGAGCGTGTCATTCACCGCCCAACACATCGCACCTGAACGCAGGTGAACATTATCGACTGCGTAAAACATCCTAAGAACTTCATCTGCTCCGCGCAGACCCAACGCTCGAAGAAAAACGGTGGCCAAAAATTTTCGCTTACGATCAATTCTGACGTATAGAAGATTCTTCGCATCGTACTCAAATTCAACCCACGATCCACGATAGGGAATGATCTGAGCGACAAAAAGTGCCTTGTCTTCAGAATGAAAGAAAGCTCCAGGAGACCGATGGAGCTGAGAAACAATGACACGTTCAGTACCATTAATGATAAACGTCCCATTGTCAGTCATCAGAGGGACGTCTCCGAAGTAGACCTCCTGCTCCTTAATGTCTCGAATGCTTTTCGCGCCAGTCTCAGGGTCCTTATTCCACACCACAAGTCGAATCGTGACCATAAGCGGCACGGCATAAGTCATGCCACGCTCCTGACACTCCTCAACGTCGTACTTGAGCTTCAGAGAAACGGTTTGCCCACAAGTATCACAAGATTCTCCACGAACTGCTGCACTTACATCCCCGCATTCCGGACAAACAATCTCATAGTCAGCGTAGGGATCGGGGATTAAGAGCGTGCCACAGCGCTTGCACGGCGCACGTAAATGATGAAGCCCCGACAACTGACCGCACTTACACTCCCAGTTGCCGATCGTGTACTCAATAAACTCCAGGGAGGAGTTCTCCCGGAAATCACCGACCGGGAAAACAGACTTAAATACCGCCTGCAACCCCTCCTCCACCCGCTCGGATGACAAGCGGTTCATTTGTAAAAATCGTTCGTAAGATTTCTTTTGAATTTCGATCAGGTTGGGAAGTGGGATCGTAGTCTTGATCTTCGAAAAATCGATCCGTTCTCTATAAACGTTCTTCGGAAGGCTGTACATGCTCTAGTGAAACCTCGTAGCCCTGAGTGTCCCATCTAACTGAAGATCAACCGACACAAGACTCAGGAATCCTTGTCGGGATCAATACATCAACAGATGATCGACAACTAAACAGCTCGTATTTCGGACTCACCGAAATAGCAGTCGACCAAACACGTGCTACTTGATCTCGACCTTCGCTCCGACTCCCTCAAATTTCTTTTGAATCGCCTCGGCATCTTCTTTCGACAACCCTTCTTTGCCAGCCTGAGGAGCGCCCTCTACAAGTTCCTTGGCCTCCTTGAGACCGAGACTCGTTACTTCACGAACGACCTTAATAACATTAATCTTCTTCGCACCTATCTCAGTCAGTGTTGCCGTAAACTCCGTCTGTTCCTCAGCCTCAGCCTTGGCACCAGCTCCTGGTCCACCTCCAGCAACAGCGACCGGCACAGCCGCCGCCGCCGACACACCGAGCTCATCTTCAAGTGCCTTGACAAGCTGCGACAGCTCAAGCACGGAAATTCCCTTGATGTAATCAATAACCTGTTGTTGGTCCAACTCAGCCATAATCCTACCTCCTCGCCATAAATAACTGCTCGCAGCAGCCGGCGGTACTCATCTAACTGTCTCGCTTCTTCTCCGCCTGTTTCAAAACACTCACAAAGTCCCGTGGCACAGCATTGAGCACACTCAGTAACTGCGACATCGGGGCCTGTAACACGAAAACTAACTTCGAGTAGAGCTCTGGCTTACTCGGCAACGCACCAAGGTCAGCCACTTCACTAGCTTGAACCATTTGCCCCTGGACGATCCCAGCCTTAATTCGGAATTCTGGTTCGGTCTTTGCGAAAGTAGTCAGAGCCTTAGCTAATGCAACTGGGTCCTCGTCACTATAGGCTACAGCTGTGGCACCCTCGATAAACTGAGCCAGGGATTCGAACTTGGTACCTGCTAGAGCTCGCTTCGCGACTGTATTTTTAACAACTCGGTAGTGCCCATTCGCACTTCGTACCTGCCTACGAAGCTTGGTAGCCGAAGGTACATTCACTCCTGTAAAATCTACAAGGATCGCACTTTCAGTACCCTGAAAGACTGTCTCAAGCTCCTGACGCTGACCTTCTTTATCTGCCCTACTTAAAGCCATTGCCAATCCTAACTTCCACCGCTCTAACGAGTAGAGATCTCATCTTAATTAATCGACTCAACGCTAGCTGCATCAATAGAAATACCTGGGCCCATGGTCGAAGAAATCGTAACGCTCTTAACGTACTTACCCTTAGCTGCTGCGGGCTTCGCCTTAAATACACTATCCATGAGCGCCAATGCATTATCAATCAACGCTTGAATTTCAAAGGACGATTTACCTATAGGCACGTGCACAATACCAGAACGGTCGACTCTGAATTCAACTTTACCCGCTTTGATTTCCTTAACTGCCTTGCCAACCTCAAACGTCACAGTTCCTGTTTTCGGGTTAGGCATGAGTCCACGCGGACCGAGAATCTTTCCGAGTTTACCGACCACGCGCATCATATCGGGAGCCGCGACGATGGCATCGAAATCCAGCCAGCCACTCTGGATACGTTCAACGATCTCTTCACCACCCACGACGTCCGCACCCGCTTCCTTCGCCTCAGCCTGCTTTTCACCTCCAGCAATCGCCAACACGCGCTTCGATTTCCCAAGCCCGTGAGGCAACACCACCGTACCTCGAACCATTTGGTCTGCATGCTTCGGATCAACTCCCAAACGGATCGCCAATTCTACAGTCTCATCAAATTTGACGTACTTCAGCTCACGGAGAAGAGGTACCGCTTCCTTGAGATCGTATAAACGATCGTCTACCCGAGCATGGACTTCACTAAACTTCCTACCCATCGTGTGTACCTTCCTACAGACCTTATTGCAGTTACACAGACCTGCACGATTAAAGCCTAAACAACATCCAACCCCATGGATCGGGCCGTTCCACTAACCGTTTTGGCGGCTTGCTCGATGCTGTCACAGTTCAAATCTGGCATCTTCGTCTTAGCGATCTCCTCAACCTGAGCCAATGTTACAGTTCCAACCTTCGTTTTGTTTGGCTCCCCTGATCCCTTGGCAAGATTGGCTGCTTTCTTCAAAAGCACTGCCGCGGGAGGCGTCTTTGTTATGAAGCTATACGAACGGTCCGCATAGATAGTCACAACAGCTGGGATTATCAAACCCTCCTGACCAGAAGTCTTAGCATTAAAATTTTTACAAAAATCCATAATATTAACGCCATGAGGTCCAAGTGCAGTACCTACAGGAGGTGCTGGCGTCGCCTTACCCGCACCAATCTGAAGCTTCACAAGTGCCAAAATTTTCTTCGCCATAACTTATCTCTTACGTTTATCCAGCTTTTTCAACCTGTAAAAAATCAAGCTCAACAGGAGTGGAACGCCCAAAGATCGTCACCATAACCTTCAGTGTACTTCGATCAGCGTTCACCTCATCCACGACACCATTAAAACTTGTAAAAGGTCCCTCATTAATCCGAACCTGGTCACCTTTTTCGAACGTGTACTTAGGCTTAGGCTTCTCAGCAGCAACCGTTACCTGATGAAGAATCTGGTTGACTTCTTCATCCGTAAGCGGCGGTGGACGCATGCCACCGCCGACAAAACCGGTTACCTTGGGAGTGTCTTTCACTATATGCCATGCTTTATCAGACATCTGCATTTCAACAAGTATGTAACCAGGGAAAAACCGCTTCGACGTAACGACCCGCTTACCCCCGCGCATTTCGACGACATCCTCTGTCGGGATCAGCACTTCACCGATCTCACCTTCCAACTCGTAGGCCTGCACCCTTTGAGCCAAGGCCTCTTTCACCTTCCGTTCAAAGCCAGAATAGGTGTGAACGATGTACCAATGCTTAGTGCTAACGTCTGTCATGCAACTCCAAAGCTATTAAAAATCCAACCTACGATGGTGCTCAAAAGTAAGTCGATGCCCCACAGGTAAAGACCGAAAAAGATTGAGGTTAAAATCACAACAAACGTCGTAGCGTAGACCTCTTTTTTGGATGGCCAAGTTACACGCTTAAGCTCGTTTCGTACTTCTACAAGAAACGTACGAGAATCGCTCCACCAACCCACTACGTTGTTGCGCGTCCTAGCCGGTACACCTTTAACGTTATCAACCATCACCGTTTTCAGACTAACTCTGCCAACCAAACCACGACCAAAACCGACTGCCAACAAAAACCTTGGCAGGCCAGGAGGGAATCGAACCCCCAACCCCCGGTTTTGGAGACCGGTGCTCTGCCAATTGAGCTACTGGCCTTTACCTGTGCGCCAGGGCAGAAGCTGAGAAACGAACTCCATGCCTGCACACCATACCCATCCAAATACCGTACTACTTTGCCTCGCGGTGCTTAGTGTGCGTCCGACAAGCCGGACAAAACTTTTTAAACTCTAGCCGCTCGGTCGTTTTCTTCTTATTTCTAGTCGTACTATAATTACGACGCTTACACGCAGTACACGAGAGAGAAATAATGTCACGCATATTCAACCTCTAACTTCAGGCCAATATCATCAGAACCTTAACGTTAGAAAACCCCCTACTAATTTAAGGTCTTATTCAATAATTTCTGAGATCGTGCCGGCACCTACCGTACGACCACCC
>CAZQMT010000063.1:9454-11223 GCA_964594555.1 uncultured Vicinamibacterales bacterium | reverse complement strand
TTGGATGCACATGATCGACAAACATTGAGGCACCCAAAAGCCTCGTGTTCGCCTGCTGCTCAAAAATCTCTTTCGCGTCAAGCAACGGCGTGGCCGTCTCACGCGAGATTTCTAAAACAGCCACTCGCATAACCTCAAGGATCCGTAAAGGACACACATCAAACTCAAGCGCTCGCTCGTAGGCATTCAATGCTTTATCAGTATCGGCAAGAGCCTCGTGAGCCTTACCAACCAGAAAATGCGCCTCAGCCATTCTCTGATCGATTATTAGTGCTTTTTCGAGCTCTTGCAGCGCGCCCTGAGGGTCAACAGTCAAAATCTCCTTGGCCTTTCTAAGAAACCTTGAGAACCGAAGAACATCATCGGCCGAGATATTTTCTTCGTGGACTGATTTAAAGGGACGAGTGCTACTGATATCGGAAACTGGGTTTACAAGTATCACCGGCACATTAGATGCTTGCGCGCTATTGACCATGGCTCGAAGATTGTGTCGATAATGCCTGACAACATCATCCTGCCACTTCTGATCGCGATGATACGCGTTAAGTCCCACGACAGAATTCAGAAGTTCTTCAACATCTGGCCCAAGCATTGAACCGGATGTTGAATGCTCCGGCAATGGTTTCGTAAACTCCGCTTCAATAACATTGTAAATTCGAAGCCTTGACACTAAACCGTGGACTTCAGTAACTAAGTTCGACCGCTTGAAAGCCTCGTAGGTTCGATCTTCAAGGAATTCATTGTGTCCGCTATAAATTACAAGTAAGTCTGGCTCATAATTAAGTAGCTCATCGACAACCGGGAGTAAGCGATAACTCGCGTAAGAGATACCCCCTACATTTACGACACGATAACGTTTCGTAGGATCCATGTCTTGAAGCAGTAGCTCCAACCAAGTAGAAAACGATGTTGACACACCGTAAGGCCGACCTTGTACCGTTGAGCCTCCTACTACAAAAACTCGAAATTCGTTCCCGGGCTTAGGAACCGGAAACAGCTGTGGTTCAAACCAGCCCAGCACCGCTGGCGATGTACCATGGTTTCCAGAATCACCATGAGGCACAAAAAACTGACGATAGACGTTGCTAAATCCAGCGTACGGAGCAACATGAGCCGACGGCTCCCCTAATCCAAATATCGCAAGTCCAATTTCAAGTAGAAACAAAGGAATAAGGCCTAGAAAGACCGCGGCGGCAACAAACCAGGCACGCCTAAAGCGTTTATCAGCGTAAGGCACACGCAAAAGACTATTCGACATAACTCAACTACAGCTATGAATACGAAAAGTTCCGAATTACTCTGACAAAAAAACTGCTTAGGGGAACGCTATATGATCTAACGACCGGCCAGATAATCACTTGGTCCTTCTTTCCAGTCGTGACGGGGAGGCGCAAAAAAGTCCCACACAATTGAGTCATCCAAGGCCCAAACTTCATGCTCTGCGTTTGGCGGAATAACCACAAAATCTCCTTCATTCATCACCATATCTCGAGCACCGAGCACCATACGCAATGATCCTTTCTGAACATAGGTGAACTGCTCAGCAGGGTGATGGTGCTTCGACACGTGCCTCCCCTTAGCAAGCGAGACACGGGTTAAATTCGCCTGAACACCCCAAAGCACCTGTCGTTCAACGCCGTCTGTAATTGTTTCAACCGCAACATCCTTCCATCTTACGACTTTCATTTATCTCTCCCCATTGACAACCAGCGAGGTCGATGTCGACCTGTCCTACATCAATCGTCCTGGCTTGAGTCGCCTAAGTTGGC
>CAZQMT010000063.1:0-9444 GCA_964594555.1 uncultured Vicinamibacterales bacterium | reverse complement strand
TTTTGGAATTACTACTACACCATCTACATCACCAAAAACCAAATCGCTGCAGAACCAAAACCTATCATCAAAATCCAGCGTAACACCGCAAGGCTATTTCCAGCACTGGCTGCCGACCAATCTACCTGAAATAATGTTTCTCCACGCTCGACCATCCAGTGCCAGCTCGTGTGTGCAACGATGAGAGAAAGAATCAAAGTGCCCAGCCATTCATTGATTATTTTTTAAACAGTATTGCCAACACCGGCAATAAAAACAGCAGGACAAGAACTTGTCCAAGTTCAACACCTACGTTAAAAGAAACGAGGGACAAAAGTAGGTGTGGACCAGCAAACTGCATGGTCTCACGGAGGGCAAACGAGAAACCAAACCCATGCACAAGACCAAAAACAAAAGCAATTGGCCAGCGCCAACGAAGATTCACCCTAATGACATTTTCGAGCGCCATGTAAAAGATCGATCCGGCTATCAAAAACTCAATAAAAGGCGGGAACCATAGACTCGAAGGTGAAAAATCGTACGCTGCCGCCAGAAGTGTCACTGAATGCGCTACTGTGAATGCCGTAACTACTACAATCAGAGGTCGTAACCGTCGAAAAGGGATTACAAGACAAAAAAGAAAGAGGAGGTGATCAAAGCCTTCAAGTATATGAAAGAAACCCGAAGTTAAAAAACTCCAGGCAGCTTGGTGCCACCGAGGATCAAGATGCACCAGACCACTGTCACCAGATAGCCTGTACGCGCGAGTTGAATCATCAGGCGGAAGAAATCCTACAAACGACTGCATCCTTTCCGAAAGGCCAGGAGTAATCCGAATTTCAAGAGAGAAACTAGATTGATCTGACTGGATTGGATATTCGAGTCGTGCGTCAAAAAATCCTTGATTCCAGAAAAGCTCAGTATCGACTGGAAGTGGAGGCCCTCTTAGATGCGCCAGGGCCATCTCATGATTTTCAAAGGCCTTGTCTGAGGGGAGGGAAACACGACCTTCAGCAAGTACAGGCTCGAGGCGGATGCCCTCTTCGAAGAAATCAATGTCTCGAGCTGTTGCGTCCGCCGAAGCCTTCAAGGCAGGTCTTAGATACTCAAAATCGAGATAACCTGGCCCACGCTTAGGCAGGTCCATATTGAGTAACAACGCAAGAGGCAACCGCACAAGCACCTGCAAGCGCTCCCCAGATGGCTTCACAAACGCACGAATAACAATCTCATCTGGAATATCGTGCGCAACCAGACTTTCGGTAAGAACGAACAGAAGCGCTCCGACTAAGACAAACGCTGCCTTCGAACCTCGTTCAATTCTCGATTTGATCACTGCTTCGAAGTTGGGCCCATCAATTCCTTGACCTCTATTCCGAAGATGACGTCTGTCTGACAAATCTTTGAGCTCTTTTACCCATATCAACTTCGGCAGTGTAAACATTGCCTTCAGAATCAACTGCTACATTATGAACCCAATGAAACTCTCCTGCTGCTTGCCCCCTTCGGCCAATGGCACCAAACGTCTGAAGATTCTGACGCATCAACATCCAAATTTTCTGATTAGTGCCGTCTGCATCGTAAAGATACGACTGACCGTCATCCTTAGAAAGCTCAACGTCCCAAGCCGAACCGTTACCGAGCGTCCTCTTTGCGATTATAACTTCGTCAACAAATGTTCCGTCTTTTTGAAACACTTGTATTCTATTGTTCACTCGATCGGCCACATAGACATGTCCATCTTTTGAAATTGTAAGCCCATGCACCGGACTCCTAAACTGCTTCGCTGCGGGAGCATCAGGATCATAAGGGCCAGGATCGGCATCATCCGGCTTGTTTCCATAAGCTCCCCAGTGACGCTTATAGGCTCCTGAATCAGCATCGAAAACGATCACTCGTTTATTCAGATAACCATCAGCGATATACACTTCATTGGCTTCTGGGTCTACTTCTGTATCGGCTGGAAGGCCAAGATGCTCAGTGTGATTACTGCCACTTGTCTTACCGGCCTCCCCGATTTGAAGCAAGAACTTGCCGTCACGTGTGAATTTGAGCACTTGATGATCGTTTTCCCCGTTCCCGGCGATCCACACGTTGTCCTTGTAGTCAACAAAGATTCCGTGCTCACTGTTAGGCCACTCAAATCCTTCACCAGGTCCGCCCCACGAACTAATAACATTCCCGTCTGCATCTAATTCGATAACTGGCGGGGCAGGAACACAGCACTCAGAAACCGGAGGATCTTGGGCTGCGCCGGCCTCATCAACGGTCAGACTTCCTGGACGCTGTATGATCCAAATGTGATCGCGAGAATCAACGGCGACACCAGCGACCTGACCAAGAATCCAATTATGAGGTAGAGGCTTTGGCCAAAATGGATCCACCTTATAGGATGGGGCTGTGTCACCTGTTTCACTCGCCGCGGTTGTCCGACTCGACACACCCTGCCAAACAGCAACACTGAATGCCAGCACAGCAAACGTAACACCAAGATAGAGGTTAATCGATCGTTTCATCGCTCTCCCTTTCCGTGTCAGACCCAGTCATCATTTCCTTAAACTTTGAGCCCAGAACGAACTCATAGCCATTTTTATTAAAGAAATTCAACAATTAGTTAACATTCTCTGATTTCCGAAACACCGAGTCAAGATTCAGTTAAATAAACTAAAACCAATGGCTAACTTCTAAACTACACTTTACATTCAAAGCTCACGAAAATGAAACCGATCTGGAAACCCTCCCAAACACGAATTTCAAGCTCTCGCCTGACTTCTTTTCGTCAAAGCCTCGAATCTCGTTGGCAAATAGACCTCCCTGACTATAAACGGCTTCACAAGTTTTCAATCAAAGAGCCTGAAAAATTCTGGATGTCTGTCTGGGATTTCTGTGGAATCATCGCCGACACCAAAGGGAACCGCGTCCTAGATACACCAACCTCAGGCGATCAAATGCTACGGACGGAATTTTTCCCAGAAGCAAAACTGAATTTCGCTCGCAATCTACTTCGACGACAAGACGACAAAGATGCAATCATTTTTCAAAGAGAAGATCGAGAGCACCAGCGAATCTCATACGGCGAACTTTATGACAACGTTGCGAGACTTGCCGCTGCATTCCGAACTTTCGGACTAAAACCAGGCGACCGAGTGGCCGCCTATCTACCGAACATTCCAGAGGCCATTGTAGGAGTTCTTGCTACAGCCAGCATCGGTGCCGTTTGGTCTGCCTGCTCACAAGATTTTGGTGTACAAGGCGTCCTTGACCGCTTTCACCAAATCAAACCCAAGATACTCTTAGCAGCGGACGGCTACACCTACAACGGCAAAACCCAAGGCCGGCTCAATCACTTGGCTCAAATTCTCAAGGGACTCCCATCAGTCGACCATCTTGTTTTGATACCTCATATCAATACAGCACCATCAACCGCCAACCTTCGAAACGTCATCGACTGGACAGATTTAATCACTCAGCATTCTTCGAGTTCACTTCAATTCGAATCCTTAGATTTCAATCACCCTCTCTACATCCTGTATTCATCAGGTACAACAGGACCACCGAAATGCCTCGTACATAGCGCAGGAGGCACACTACTCCAACATCTTAAAGAGCACCAACTCCATTGCGACATCAAGAGCGGCGATCGAGTTTTTTACTTCACGACACTAGGATGGATGATGTGGAACTGGCTAGTTACCGCGCTCGCATCAGAGGCGACAATCATCCTTTACGAAGGCTCACCGTTTTATCTCCGGGGAAAAATTTTGTTCGACTTGGCAGACACCACCAAAACAACTTTTTTCGGAACTTCAGCGACATTTATAAACACCATAGCTAAATCAAGACTATCTCCAATCAAAACCCATCGACTCAATTCAGTCCGAACAATCGCATCGACAGGCTCACCCTTATCGCCCACAAATTTTAATTTTGTTTATCGACACATTAAACACGATGTCCACTTAGCATCAATTTCAGGTGGAACTGACATCATTGGGTGTTTTGTTTGCGGAAACCCGACAACTCCAGTCTGGCCTGGAGAAATCCAAGCCAAGGCTCTGGGAATGGATGTTTCCGTGTTTAATGAAAAAGGCCAGCCCGTTGAGGGCAAGAAAGGAGAACTGGTCTGCACTACACCATTCCCCTCCATGCCTATTTGTTTTTGGAACGATTCTGATAATCGAAAATATCAGGCAGCTTACTTCAAAAAGTTTCCTGGGGTATGGCACCATGGAGATTACGCAGAACTCACCGCACACAACGGAATAATAATCCACGGGAGGTCAGACTCTATTCTCAACCCTGCTGGAGTTCGAATTGGAACCGCCGAGATCTATCGCGAAGTTGAGCATTTCGAAGAAGTTCTTCAGAGCTTAGTGATTGGCCAAGAATGGGAAAACGACACCAGGATAGTACTCTTTGTTCAACTAAGAAACGACATTAAGCTCAGCGAAACCCTGATCAAGCAAATCCAGTCTCGGCTTCGAAAAAATGCATCTATCCGACATGTTCCTAGCAAAATCATACAAGTCGAAGACATCCCACGTACAAAAAGCGGAAAAATCGTAGAACTAGCCGTCCGTGAAATCGTACACGGAAGGCAGGTTAAAAATATCGAAGCACTCGACAACCCAGAGGCACTCGAATTATTTCGAAGTCTTCGGGACCTACAGCGCCAATAGATTATTCGAACAACCTGAATCGGAGAACAATTCAACCATGCGAAGCATTGAACTCACAATCAGACAGGCGGAAACAGCTGATGTCCCTCAGATACTACAATTCATTAAGGAACTGGCCGAGTATGAAAAACTCTCATCTCAAGTAACGGCCACCGAAAAAGCCTTAGCGGATTCACTTTTTGGCTCGGAAAAATCTGCCGAAGCAATCATTGCCGAGCAAAATAAAATCCCTCTAGGTTTCGCCCTATTCTTTCATAATTTCTCTACCTTCGAAGGACGCTCTGGACTCTATCTTGAAGATCTCTACGTCCAGCCTTCATCACGAGGCAAGGGCGTTGGCACTGCATTAATGAGACATCTCGCTGCACTGGCCATTGAACGCAACTGCGCGAGAATGGAGTGGGCAGTTTTGAACTGGAACGAAAACGCAATCAGGCTTTATAAAACATTGGGCTCAGTGCCAATGAACGAGTGGCGAGTACACAGACTGACCGGAGAGCCCCTAACTAAGCTCGCACAAACACATAGCGAGCCAATTAAGAACGAACAGAACCCGACAACCTGACATTCTTTTAGATGGATTAAAACCGAGACCTCAATCTACCCAAAAACAAGAAACGGGTCGAAGGACAAAGCGAAGAGGGTGATAACCGTTGACGGCGGAACACCCTTCTTCGTTGCAAATCACGCGCCTATCAACAACACCGCCGTCACCACGTAAAAAGTTCCCGCAGCGAGACAGCATTCCTCCTTCAGCGTATATCGTCGTAAGTCGATGCTGCGACCGGTGTTGTTTCACGGATTGACTCCCACAGAGAACCCATGCTCTCAACTGCCCATGCTCCACTCGCGCTCGAGAAGACCGCGCTAGCTTCCCGCGGTCGCCCGTCCAGCATTCGAGTGTAGTACAGAGTCGAAGGAACATTGCCCTTGGTCCCTTGGAAATCTCGGTTATACATCCAGACAAATGTTGCAGTCGCATTCGCACCGTTTGGCGTAACGTTGGTCACCTCAAGCACCTCAGGAGTACCACCGTAAACACCAAGATTGGCTGGATCTTTAAAATCTGGATGCTCAGCAATCAAACCTGCTGCGCCAGCTGGCGTCAACTCCCCGGTCCCACAACCAACGAGCAGCCCGGCACCGGTCAGGATGAGACCGGCCATGATCACACTTCGCGTTACCGCTGTCCTGGCTTTCAAATTCATCGTCTCGGTTCCTTTCGTTGAAGGCCAGTTAGTCACCCGCCTGACCGTCATCACTACGAGGCCAAATTGTGAAACATCGCCCTACTTTTGGCAAGCGTAATCTCGCTGCCGGCTCAGATAGGTGCCAAAATACGATGCCAAACGTTCGAATTCCCTGCAATCTCCTCACTTTTAGCCTCTAGACCCTCTCATAGTTACCATCTGTGCTCTTTCCATTACTTCATCAACCAGAGGCTGAAAGGGTCTTACGACACGCTGACAGACCCAAGCCCCTTCACTATAATAAAAAACTCAGGAAGGCATTTTCGTTTGCCTTGTCGATTTTTTTGTTTTATAGAAATTGTCGGCAAACCTCATGATGCGGCATCTCTACTGAATGAAAAACGCTAGATTTAAGGACGACGTGACCGTGCAATCCCGATCAATTTCGAAAACCACTTGGGTGATTTCTCTCAGCGCAATACTTGGCTTAGCGCTACTTGTTATGGGCCTCTTTGTCAGTCTCTCAGATAAACGGCCAAACCCTGGCACACCAAAATCCGGAAACTCATCCTCGTATTCTGATTCCAAACCGAATCCTCAAACAAGAGCCACCATAACGTGGGAAGGTGTTCCAAGTGAATTCACTCCAAAAAAATCGTCTGAATGGAATCTCGTCGATCGCCTGTCCGCCCACAATGTTTTAATTCTAACTGTCGAAACAGATTTTCTAGATAAAACGATACAGATAGCTCAAGAATTAGTGGAAGAGCGAGAGCGCACCTACGCAGAGATCATGATCTACTTTCACCAGCCTGGAAAACTTGATTCACCACCAGCTCGGCGAGTGCAGTGGACCCCAGACGGCGGCTACGATGAAACAAATCTCGAGGAATTCTACTCAAACCCACCCATCACGCCATCCCAGGAATCATGGGAGGCCTAACTGATCTTACAAAAAAGGCCGGCTACCCTTCTAATCCTTTGATCAATCCGACTCTTTTGATATAGGCCTCATGAACAATTTTTATATCTTCTAAAAAAATCGCTAGCTCTTCTCGACGAAGAGCTTGTGGGCCATCGACTAAAGCGCTCGGTGGATCAGGATGAAAATCAACCAAAACCAGGTTCGCTCCAGCGACAACACCCTGCGCCACCGTATGCATTATCTCGAGAATCCCTTCAGGTCCTTTTTCGCGACTGCCAACCGAATGAGATGGATCGACACATACGGGCATTCTCGTTAATCGTTTAACAACAGGTACATGTGCAAAATCTACAAGATTTCTATGGGGATGCCCCATGTGTGTTTTCATGCCCCGTAAACAAAAGACAACACGGCTATTGCCTTCACTGGCAAGATATTCCGCAGCATGGAGCGATTCTTCTAACGTTATCCCGAAGCCTCTTTTTATCAGCACAGGAAAATCGTTTTGCCGGCCGACCGCCTTAAGTAGCTCAAAATTCTGGGCATTTCTCGTGCCAATCTGGACCATCACTCCAGTTGCACGACCAGTTTCGTCAAGAGCCCGCTGAATTTCTTCAAGTTGGCAGTCATGAGTGATTTCCATCGCGACAACTTTAATTCCGTACTTACCAGCGAGCTCAAAGACGTATGGTAGACATGTTTTACCGTGCCCCTGAAATGAGTAAGGACTCGTGCGTGGTTTGTACGCGCCCATCCGGGTGCACACTTGTCCTTCAGCTTGCAGTGATTGCATAACGAGCTCAACATTTTCTGGCTTATCAACTGCACAAAGCCCCGCAAACACATGTAGAGTCTCTTGACCAAAACGGACACCGTTGTAATCAAACCAAGTCGCACGATCATCATCTGCGTGACGCCCGAGCACACGAAACCCACTACCCTTAGAAACCCGTACAACACGATCCACGCATGGGAGTGCCTGCATCGACGAAGCATTCAAGGCAGCCGTGTCTCCCAGAAGATAGACTTCTGTTAGTGTTTGCTGAGAGCCTTGAACTTGATGTACTCGCGTCTGCACATTCGGCAGGGCCGCCAACCTCGACATCAAGCCGAGGAATTCTTCACCGTCAGTTTTAGTATTTGATTTAAGTATGAGAATCATTTTAACACGCTAATAGATCTTAACATCGAGTAACAGCGGCGCTGTAACAACCGCGATAAGAAAACTGTAACTCTTTAAGACTGAACACCCCAAGGAAATCTTGGCCCGTCAGAAGTGACGCCCAAAGTATCGGCACGGCGCACAAAATGCTTTAGGCACTTAAGCGCTCACCTTAGAATATTTTACCTATCGACAAACCATCCTACGACTTTCTAAACACAAACCTGTACATTGATTTTTCCCGGAAGCTTCTAAGGCTGAGCATAAGTCTCCCCTGCCCCTTCATCGAAAGAGAGATCTCCTTCCGTATCGAAAGCAGGTTCATTTCCACCAAAACCATCTTTACCTAATCGACGTATTTCACGGCTGGCTTCTTCACTATACGGCGACTCAGGAAACTCACTCGATACCGCTCATACACAGTTAGTGCATCAGACTGCATACCCGCCATCTCATAAGCTTGTCCTAGCCTCATTAGAACCGCATCGACAGGGAGATCTTCCTCCTCCTTTAATGACAAATCATTCAGGGTGTCGATAGCTTGGCCGTGATCCCCAGTAATAATCCGTAATTCTGCTAAACCCATAACTGCCATTCGGTGGTAAACATCTCCAGCCCCATGCTCAATAACATACTGATAATGATGCTCAGCATCCTTAGATCGTTCTAGTAAAGCAAGAAGCGCCGCGGCATGATACCTTCCAGCGATTCCCGCTGATGTAGAAGGATAAGCTTCAGCCACAGCTAGAAATTTAACCATCGCCGCCTCAAGCTTTTCATGCTCAGAAGAATAAGCATCCCCACTTAACGCCGGCTGTGGAGATTGACCCCCTTCTTCTCCTGCCCCCGTTGACGCGATCACAGGCGTCCGCATTACAGCCATCGCCTCTGCTAAAAGCTCAGCAGCCTCAGTATTTAAACGGTCCTGCCAATAAATATAGCCACCCAACCCAACAAGAATTATGCCAAGAGCAACCGCAACAAGCCTAATCTCCCTAGCTCGGTCTTCTAAAAAATTCGTAGCCCTCACAATGGTAGTGGCCACTTCATTCGTCTTCAAATGCTTTCGTTCAGAACGTTTCATACCATCCAGCCTCTCACATTTCTTCCACAACAATATGATAACGGGAAAAAAATGGTGCGCGTGCCCGGATTCGAACCGGGGGCCTACGGCTTAGGAGGCCGTCGCTCTATCCAGCTGAGCTACACGCGCGCTGCCCCCCCGCACATCCCTGCAACTAAAAACACCCGCTACGTTAACAAGTTTAACATTTCACCAAGCTACTCAGATCCCATACGCCCAAACAACTAAAACAGCTATTTGTCATCTTTTGGCTGCATTAGCGCCTCAAGAGCCTTCGAAGTCCTCACGTAACCTTCATATCTTTCCTGATATACGGCAAGCTGCTCTCTCTCTAGCTTAGCTAGTCTGGCTCGTCCGATACTCGTCTCCGCTTCAGTACCATTCACAAACTCTGGTCTTGTAAGATGAGTAATATCTTCTATAGG
>CAZQMT010000062.1:10076-11477 GCA_964594555.1 uncultured Vicinamibacterales bacterium | reverse complement strand
AATTTTGTCGCCAGTAGGCACAAACATTGCCAATAGTTGTTGTACTAGCTGTTCCTGACGTAAATATCTAATCTCACGAATCACAACAACAGTAATAGCTACGAACATCGTTGCAAAAAAAATAGCTGCAACAACCACTATCACTTCACTGGTTAAATTAAATCGAATAGCCATAAGTTTTTTTGAACCGAGACCGCCTGGCTCTTACTCAGTACTTAAGAGCTGAAAAAACTCTCTCTTCTTCGACCTTCCTCCGACCAGCCAAATCCACAAGCTCAATCAGAAAAGAGAGCCCACATACTTTCCCACCGGCCTCCTTGACAAGATCAACAGTAGCCCGCGCTGTACCACCTGTTGCTAGTAAATCATCAACGATCAATATCCTTTGCCCTGACTCGATGGCATCTCGATGTATCTCAAGACTGTCACTGCCATACTCAAGCTCGTAACTTGCACTAATAGTTTGAGCAGGGAGTTTTCCTGGCTTACGAACGGGCACAAATCCAGCACCCAGTCGATCGGCCACAGGGACTCCAAAAATAAAACCTCGACTTTCAATCCCGACTACAAGGTCGACAGATTCTTCTCGATATGGATCAGTAAGTCCGTCAACAGCTAACTTTAACGATGCTGAGTCCCGTAGTAGCGTAGTAATGTCATAGAATAGAATCCCAGGTTTTGGATAGTCTGGAACGTGACGAATTTTCTCCTTAAGATGCTCCATGTCCCCTCCGCAATAGCAACATCACCGAACCAAGATACCTCATGGCACTTTTAACGACCTCGTCATAGTAGTCTAAGTTATTTAAGACAATCATTAGTCTAAAATCGAAAAGCTTTTTCGATTGGCGATCATCGACATTTCAAAAACCTCAACATCGTCCACTCGAGCTTTAGGTGGCCCCTTAAACATTACTTTCTCGAAGTGGGACATTAACGACGACTCTCCTTCTGCGATCACCTTAACTCTACCGTCAGGAAGATTACGCACACTACCGCCCACACCTATATTTGCCGCACATCTCGAAACAAAAAAACGAAATCCAACCCCCTGCACTTTTCCTCGTATGAGATACTCTCTCCCTATTAACATGCGCACAAGCTGCTGATTATAGCGTGATACGATTGCTGACAGCGAACATCAACTCAGCGAAAAAACTATTTTTTTATATGTCACAGCATGTCGTGCATAATCACGTTATTACGGTCTGTCTAAAGTGAACTTATGCCGGGATCAGCATTAGACTTGAGGTAGATTTGGGCCTTAAACATCACTTGTGTGGCCTCACGATGACGCTAGTTGCACTCGTCGCTCTGACGACCGCACCAGCCATCGCTCAAGAGGATGAACCGATCGGTTCTTATGTGGTCGACTTACGGGGCTCACTGCCTTTCTACGGG
>CAZQMT010000062.1:0-10066 GCA_964594555.1 uncultured Vicinamibacterales bacterium | reverse complement strand
CGTCAAGCCGAGGAAACGTCGCCTCACCCCTTCCGTCACGAGGACAAGGATTAATCATAGGCGCTCACTGGTATCCGCTTAAATGGCGCCAGATTACGTTCGGCCTTGGCGGAGAGTATATGGCTACGTTTGGATCTACTGTAGCAGCACGAATTTCTGACGGACTTCCTGATAAGGTTCGAATTGAACTCGTATCTCTTGCCCCACAATTGTCGTTCAACTTTGGGCACCGAAACGGCTGGAGTTTTCTAAGTGGAGGCCTAAGCTCAACAAGATTCACAGTACTCGGTGAAAAAATTCAACCTGCAGAGATTGAACCAAGACCAAAGACGATCAACTACGGCGGAGGCGCTAGGTGGTTCACCAATGACCACCTCGCCTTCACACTCGATCTTCGCTTCTACGCGATGAGTCCGGTTGCAGGGGACATAAAAACACCACCCACGCCCCGTATGACCATTATGGTCCTCAACGTTGGCGTTTCATTTCGATAACTTTCATCTTTAACGCCAACCAAAAAGATGTAATAAATTTATGAAATATTCCAATCTCTTGCATTCAGTCGAATACAGAAAACCATGGTCGGGGCGAGAGGATTTGAACCTCCGACCCCTCGGTCCCGAACCGAGTGCTCTACCAGGCTGAGCCACGCCCCGACACCACTATTCTAACTCAGCCGTTAGCCCAGTGATAGCGTCTCAAAGGTACTTTCTGCAACTTCCACAGCTGCATGATTCGTCAGATCGGGCTGTAACGGTGTGATAGAAACCCAACCTTCTTTGATCGCCTGATAATCTGAGCGGGCGTTCGACTCCCACTCATACTGTCCTTCTCCGATCCAGTAGTAGGCGCAGCCCCGCGGGTCAATAGACTCACGGACAGAGGCAGCATAGCTTCGCTTTGCTTGCACCGTAACACGAAAACCACGAACTCTAGCCTCTGGCACATTTATATTGAGTAATGTCCTCGGAGGAAGCCCCTGGCGTAGCACAGCATCAGCAACAACAACAGTCGCTTTTGTCGCCTGGTTAAAATCAAAGCCCTCGGCAGCTTGCTCAAGAGACACCGCCAAGCTTGGAACTCCAAGGAGTACACCCTCCAGCGCCCCGGCCACGGTGCCAGAGTAAGTCACGTCATCTCCAACGTTCAACCCCTTGTTAATTCCTGAAACCACCAAATCTGGCTTGTCCGAAAGAATCTCAGCCATCGCTACATTGATACAATCAGTCGGCGTGCCATCGACGGAGAAAACATCTGAAGCGATCCTCTCAAGTCGAAGCGGTTTATTGAGCGTAAGACCATGACTAACAGCGCTAACTTCTAAACTCGGGGCGACAGTAATGACAGCCCCGAAAGCCCGTAAAGCTTCGCCAAGAACACGAATTCCCTCAGACCGTACACCGTCATCATTAGTTAATAAAATTTGAGTGGACATAGCCCTGCCCCAAAAGTCAAAAGCATCGCATAACATAACTAGCAAGTAAATCAGCAACACTTAAATGCTGTTGCCTACTAAAGAAATAATTTTATTCAACCACCACGACAACTGTCAGCCGTATACTACATACGATACGATTCAGCGAAAACCCCATATGTATCCATACAACAAAAGCCGCTTCACATTAGTGAAAGCTATAAGTAAATAGAACTATGTCATCAGACGAAACTTTTGGAGTACGCGGTGACCTCAAATAAGCCTTTTGATGCGGTACTCATGATCGCGTTCGGTGGTCCTGAGAAACCGAGTGACATCACTCCTTTTCTTAAGAATGTCCTTCACGGTAAGCGGGTGCCTCCCACGCGTATTCGAGAAGTCGCCCGTCACTATGAAAAATTCGGCGGCCACTCTCCCATCACAGAACTCACTCAGCGACAAGCTACTGGGCTTGCCCTGCGACTAACAAAAATCGGATTGCCGTTACCAGTTTATACCGGCATGCGTAACTGGCATCCATTCCTTTCAGATACCTTAAGAAAAATGTCCAACAAAGGTATCCGTCGTGCCATCGGATTCATCGCCGCCCCACATCGCGGCTACTCGAGTTGCACCCAGTATCGCGAAAATGTCATGGCTGCGCGTCAACAACTACACAACCACGGCCTACCCGACATAAAAATCACCTACGTTGACGATTGGCACGACCACAAAGGCTTTATTATCGCGAATGCTGAAAGCATACGCGATGCAATCAAGAAGCTCCCTTCTCCCACACAGAAATCTGCGAAAATTATTTTTACCGCTCACAGCATCCCCCGAAAGATGCCAGGAGCAGAGATGTATAGTCAGCAGATCCAGACAACAGCTGAACTTATCGCCAATCACCTGGGACGAACTGACTGGGCGGTGACCTATCAGAGCAGGAGTGGTCAGCCGAACGACCCCTGGCTCGAACCAGATATTTGTGAATACCTGAGTATCGAAAAACAAAGAGGCTTGCAAGCAGCCGTTATTTCACCAATTGGCTTCGTTTGCGATCACGTCGAAGTTCTCTACGATCTCGATCACGAAGCATCAGCCGTCTGCAGAAAAATTGGGCTCCCTATGGCACGTGCTCATACGGTCAACGACCATCCGAAATTTCTCGACATGATGACGAGTGTTGTAAAAACAACTTACGATCGCTATGCGACAGGTCAACCGATTGAAATACTACCGAACAATGCTCAACTTTAGATACGGAGTACCAAACAGCAAGCTCAAAACCACGGCAGCACTGCTTAGTCCTATCGGTTACTATGCACAGTGTTTTTCAAAAGCTGCGGTGAGCTCAGCTGAAATAGACTCGGCGGTCTGATTTTCAATTTGCTGACGCTCCATCATATACACAAGCTTTCCTCCGTTGAGTAAGGCAATCGACGGAGACGATGGTGGATATCCCACAAAAAAACTTCTCGCGTGCTGCGTAGCTTCCACATCGGCTCCCGCAAAAACCGTCGTCACTACATCTGGCTTAACAGGGTTCTGTAATGCCAACGCAACACCAGGACGAGCCTTGCCTGCCGCACATCCGCAAACTGAGTTAACAACAACCATTAACGTTCCAGGCTTTTCAACCGCCTGATCCACATCCTTGGCCGTGCGTAGTTCCTGAACACCCAGCCGAGTCAATTCCTCACGCATAGGCGCGACTAAAAATTCTGGATACATTAAAAACTCCATTCCTCATTATTAAAATTAACCAACTTACAACAACTGGAACAAACCAAGATTTTGAAAAATCCCGATGAAAGCCAAAATCCAGCCTAGACAGGATAACAAAAAATCTGTAGTTTTCTCGAAAGGATGAATCATTTCCATAAGAGAAATCATATTCCTGCTTTAATTCGAAGAGATCTATGGTAGATCAAAAACAAGCCCTACAATAATCCACGACTCATGAAACTCCAGCTTATTCTGCTGATCGCGTACTCTGGCGGCCTTATTGTAATGGGCCAATGGATCGGTCGATCGATTAAGAAAAGTAGCGATTTTTTTGTCGCAGGACGACGCCTGAGTACCAGTTTACTGTTCTCCACTCTACTAGCCGCAAACATTGGTGCTGGCTCAACAGTAGGAGCAACCTCGCTCGCATATCGAGACGGCCTCAGCGCCTGGTGGTGGAATGGATCGGCGGGAATCGGATCGATTTTACTAGCCTTTTGGATCGGACCACGTATCTGGCGCCTTGCCTCAACACATGGATTTTACACAGTCGGCGACTTCCTCGAATATCGCTATGGCAGTAGTGTCAGAAACATCGTGGCTGTCCTTATCTGGCTGGGAACTTTGTCGATCTTAGCTGCACAGTTACTAGGTGCTGCTGCTATTCTCAGCGTGGTCGGTGGTGTCCCAACAATTATAGGATGTACTCTCGCTGGCATAATCGTCACGACCTACTTCTATTCTGGCGGACTACTCGCTTCTGCATGGGTCAATCGATTGCAACTTGTGGTCCTTGTAGCCGGATTCACCATAGCGCTGCCGCTAACAATTTCTTCTGTTGGTGGTTGGAACATAATACAAACGCTCCCGGCTCAAGACGGATTCCACGATTTTTGGTATTCCAGTGGATCGGGATCTGGATGGACGTTAGTCGCTCTCCTGGCACCAGCTTTTATCGTCTCGCCAGGCTTGCTGCAAAAAATCTATGGCGCCAAAAACATCGACGTCGTACGAGGTGGAACTGTAGTCACTGCTATCGCTTTAATGGTGTTTGCTTTTATTCCAACCCTTCTCGGAATGGCGGCACGCGTCCATTACCCCAACCTACCAAATCCAGATTTAGCTCTACCTACCATCTTTACTGGCAATCTTCCACCGAGTGTAGGCATCTTAGCTTTAGCAGCAACTTTTTCTGCAGAGATTAGCTCGGCGGACGCAATTCTATTCATGCTTACCACGTCGCTTTCACAAGATCTGTATCGCAAGTTTATTGCTAAAAATGCAAGCGACGCTGCCGTCCTCAGAATTGCACGTGGCAGCGCTCTCATTAGTGGAACGCTTGGTGTCGGTCTTGCGATGACTCAGCACACAGTCGTCAGCGCAATGAGCATTTTTTATGCCCTTCTAGGAGTTAGTCTCTTTGTCCCCTTGATAGCAGGACTGCATACGCGCCGGGGGGGGCAACCAGAAGCAGTAGCTGCGATTGGATGTGGAACAGCTATTTTTCTCGCTATAGAATTGGCTACTGAGGGCGCAGGCTTCGGTTTCTTGAGCCCAGGCCTAATTGGTATTAGTGCTTCTACTATCGCATTTTTTATAGTCTTTCTGGCTCGGCGTCACTCAAACGAAATAACATAAAACAAACTCACTTGAATCATCTCGAGAATAACGAGCAAAACAATGCCCTTGACAGATCAAATGCGCCTCGACGGGAAAGTTGTTGTTGTTGTCGGCGCAGCATCTGGTATCGGAAAAGCGGTCTCACGCGGGTGCGCAGAAGTCGGCGCAACAGTTCACTGCCTCGACCTTAATGAATCCGCCGCAAAAGAAGTCGCCGCACATATCAGAAAATCCAAAGGAAACGCCTACGGAAATACTCTCGACTTACGGAACACAGAACAAGTGTCAAGCTCACTTAACCGAATCCATGAACTCGAAAATCATCTTGATGTCATGATTTGTACTCCAAGTATCAACACCAGAAAAACACTTTTGAGTTACACCGACCAAGAATTCGACCAGGTTGTCGAACTTAATTTAAAAGGCAGCTTCATAGCTCTCCGTGAAACTGGCCGAATCATGACCGCTCAACAATCGGGAAGTATTATCCTGTATTCCTCTATTCGATCTCAGGTCGTCGAACCTGGACAATCAGTTTATGCTGCAACAAAGGCCGGTATCGTACAACTTGTAAAAACAGCAGCGGCGGAATTCGCAGAAAACGGAGTCAGAGTTAACGCTATCGCTCCAGGCATAGTCAAAACACCACTCACCGCACAAATCAGTAACAACGAACCCTGGTATCGTGCCTACGCGGAAAAGAGCGCCCTCGGACGATGGGCAGAAACCGGGGAAATGGTTGGGCCAACAGTATTTCTTGCATCGGACTCCTCCAGCTACGTCACAGGTACAGTTCTTTATGTTGATGGCGGCTGGACGGCTATAGACGGACGCTTCAGACCACCAGGGACATAGCTCGGCATAGAAACGTCTTGTAGAAATATGGATTTTAAAGATTATTATCGTACACTCGGGATTTCTAAGACATCCACGGACAAGGAAATCAAACAGGCTTTCCGAAAGCTTGCACGAAAACACCACCCTGACGTCAATCCTGGAGATCGAAGGTCTGAAACAAAATTCAAAGAAATCAATGAGGCTTACGAAGTTGTTGGTGACCCTGACAAACGTCGTAAATACGATGATCTTGGCGCAAACTGGCGCCTTCATGAGCAAAAAACTCAGAGGCACGATGGACCATTTGGAAACCAAGGATTCGGCCAGGAAAATCCATTCTCCAGAGGGCGATGGACCGTTAACACCGACGAACTAAACAACGAGGATCCATTTTCAGATTTTTTTCGAACTTTTTTTGGGGGCAGCGAAAGCTCCGCTAGAAATTCACGAACACGTAAAACCAGAGGACGAGATATCGAGCACAGTCTCGAATTATCATTGACAGACTCATTTCATGGCGTAACAAAGCGTATCGCGATTGAGTCAACTGGCCGAAAGCGAACTGTCGGCGTTCGAATACCGGTGGGAGTACGTAACGGCTCTCGCGTGCGCATCGTAAATAAGGGAGAACCGGGTAGAAACGGCGGCCCGGCTGGTGATTTATATCTAAAAACACGTATTCGCCCTCATCAAGAATTCGAACGAAAAGGTCAGGACCTGCACACGCGAGTATCAATCTCTGTCACAACTGCCATACTCGGGGGTGAAGCTCAGGTGCCTACAATTGATGGGCGTTCACTTCGCCTCAAAGTGCCTGCTTCAACACAACGAGGACAAATGCTACGCCTAAGTGGACAAGGAATGCCTTCGCTCGGCAAACCCAACAACCGCGGAGATCTATACGCGATCATCGAGATCAATATTCCACGCCAGGTTAGCACCAAGCAACAAGAACTCTACAAAGCACTCCGTGATTTAGAAGATGAATCTCAATAATGACTAGTTCTCCACGAGACATTCACACGCTTGAGACATTTCTGGTTGCCCTGCCCCTAGTTTCGCTGGGGACATTTCCCACTCCATTAGTATGTCTCGACCGTCTCAGTAGAGACCTCAACATCGATCTTTGGATGAAAAGAGACGATTGCACTGGACTAGCTCTTGGAGGGAATAAAGCACGAAAATTAGAATTCGTACTGGCGCAGGCCCAACTCAAAGGCCATGACACAATCGTAACAACAGGCCCTATAACATCAAACCATACGATGATGACTGCCGTTGCCGCTCGCCAAATTGGAATCAAGGCTCACTGTGTTATTGGAGGCACTAGGCCTAAAAAAATTACAGGAAACCTCTTACTTCTCGATTACCTTGGAGCCTCCCTCCATTTCTCTCCGATGAACTTCGCGCAACCTTCCATAACAGATTTCAGGCTTCTACAAAAATCCTGCCAAGATGTCGTCGAACAAACTAGGGGCTATTGGATCCCGGCTGGAGGCAGCATGCCTGAAGCTGAACCTGGCTACATGAAAGCGATCCTCGAAATATCCAAACAACGGGGCGGGGACTTTAATTTCGACTACGTGGTTCTTGCAATAGGTACAGGCTCGACTACGACAGGCGTGCTTCTAGGCCTCGCTCTTGCTAGTATTAAATCCCAGGTGCTGGCGGTATCGGTGGGAAGTCAACACGCAGCAGAAAACGTCTACAAACGACCTACTCCGGAGGCTCTTTTTCTAAAATCGGCAGAGCACTTCGGACTCCCGCTAGATACCAAAAATGTACCCACACACAACGTTATATTCGGATTCGCTGAGGAAGGGTACGGGATCCCTAACTCCAAAAGTGACCAAGCAATTCGCTTAATGGCAGAACGTGAGGGCTACTTCCTAGATCCGGTCTATACGTCAAAGGCTTTCGCAGGACTACTAACAATGGTCGAGAACGGCCAGATACCCACCGGCTCTCGTGTTCTATTCATCCACACCGGAGGACTCAGCATGATCACATCGCCAGAAAAACGCTATGCCGCTCCCACTAGTCCATAAACAGCCTAGACATCTAGAGCAATTTTAGGCACAGTTTCTTCAGCGACGAAATCGGCCTTCGAATGAGCGCCATCACAAAAAGGCTTATTCGAAGATGCACCACAACGACAGAGTGCAAAAGGATACTCATCCACTGAGTACCTGACTCCATTACAATCAACTAAAACCACATCGCCACCATCTACTCGATATGGTCCGTTTTTACGAATCTTGATAGTCGTCACCCAGGTACAACCTCATTCCAGTTAACCCATCTTCTGCATCGACGAAAGAAAATCTGCATTGGTCTTTGTTTTAGCCATTTTATCCAGCAGGAGTTCCATAGCTTCAACAGGCGACAGAGGATTAAGCACCTTCCTTAACACCCAAATCCTATTAAGATCTTCCTTGTTGATAAGCAGTTCCTCCTTACGTGTGCCACTCTTTTGAATGTCAATGGCCGGAAACACTCGTTTATCAACAAGCTTCCGATCTAAATGGATCTCCATGTTCCCCGTACCTTTAAACTCCTCAAAAATAACATCGTCCATACGTGAACCGGTATCGACCAGGGCTGTGGCACAAACCGTAAGCGACCCACCTTCTTCAATATTTCTGGCCGCACCAAAAAACCTCTTCGGCTTCTGCAGGGCATTCGAGTCCAATCCACCGGACAAAACTTTACCCGACGGTGGAATCACCGCGTTGTAGGCACGAGCTAAGCGCGTGATGGAATCTAACAAAATAAACACGTCTTTTTTATGCTCCACTAATCGCTTTGCTTTCTCTATAACCATTTCAGCAACCTGTACGTGCCGTTGCGCAGGCTCGTCAAATGTCGACGAAACGACCTCTCCGTCGACCGAACGCTGCATGTCAGTAACCTCTTCAGGTCGCTCATCGATTAACAAGACGATTAAATAAACATCAGGATGGTTCTTAGAAACCGACTGGGCGATGTTTTGTAAAAGCATCGTCTTTCCAGTCCTCGGCGGAGCCACTATCAAACCACGCTGGCCCTTACCAATGGGTGTCATCAAATCCATCACCCTGGCTGAAAGATTATCGTCTGATACTTCTAATAGAACCTTGTCTTCGGGATAGAGCGGAGTCAGGTTTTCAAAAAATAGTTTGTCACGTGCATACTCGGGAAGCTCGAAATTAACAGCCTCAACCTTAATCAGTGCGAAATATCGCTCCCCCTCCTTCGGAGGACGAATCTGACCAGAAACTGTATCACCCGTTTGGAGATCGAATTTTCTGATCTGCGAAGGCGAAACGTAAATATCGTCAGGGCCAGGAAGGTAGTTATAATCAGGCGCACGGAGGAACCCGAATCCATCGGGGAGCACTTCCAGTACACCCTCCGAGAAAATGAAACCACTTTGTTCAGTCTGAGCCTTTAAGATCTGAAAAATCAGCTCCTGTTTCCTCATACCTGTGGCCCCAGCCACACTGAGATCCTTCGCAACCTGAGTAAGCTTTTGGATACTCATATCCTTTAGCTCACCTATGTTGAGACTATCTGCAGATCGCCGGTTCTTAGCCTTTACTGCTTCTGAATTTCCTGCAGTCTTCTTCTTAGTCGCACTTGCCTGTTCGGCAGACGGACGTCCAGATGTACGTTTGTTGTTAGTTGGCATAGATGGGATTAAAACCTAGTAATTGATAATAAAAGTTCCCTTGTATTCGAATGGCAAAAAAAATTTTACAACCACTTTCCGTTCTCTCACGACTCTCGCCACACTTTGCAAGACAGGAAACGTCTTCGCTTCGATATGAAAATTTCTATTAGGGGCTGCTAATTAACTCTTATTGAAGAAATGTGGCGTGAACTAGTAGGTCGTAAAAACCAACACAAGGAGGAATTAAGCCGTGACAGTATAGAGCTGAGTTCTGAACCTGTCAATAGTTATCAGGACGCTCACCAATTCCAACAATGCTACACGCAACAATTGGTCTCAACCCTAACGAAACCGCACGCTCAATCAGAGCGGGACTTTCAGCTCCAGGATTAAACCAAACCTCCGGGATATTCCTAGCCGCAAGTCCATCAAGAAGACCCATTCCAATCTCAGGAGGCACATACACAAGCGCCAAATCGATAGCTACTGGTACGTCTTCTACTGTTTTATATGCTGGAAGCCCTTCAATCTCGGCCGCATGTGGATGAATCGGTATAACCCGATAACCTCGTTGACAGAATGCACGAACCGCTTTGTTACCAAATTTTTGGCGATCCTTAGACGCACCGATAATTACTGCAACCTTGGCTGATGCTGACGCGCTCGTAGACATTCGTCGATAAGTATAGTTGGATCTATGCTTATGTCGACAATTTGGTTCAATGCCCTCAACTGTGTAGGATTATCGTAACGTGTCTCGTACTATCGCCATTCTTCTTCTACTTGTCAGCCTGACCTTCTTTTCTGGTTTAGGG
>CAZQMT010000061.1:9297-11883 GCA_964594555.1 uncultured Vicinamibacterales bacterium | reverse complement strand
GTGTCTTTCGGCCGAGTCTGCTTTTAGTTCATTAATAAAATTCCACCAAGAAGACCGCTCATTCTTATTTGTCCTCGGCAAGAGTTCTTTGAGCACGGTGTTCAAATCGTCGATGAGGGCGACGTCAACCTTAACGTTCTTGTTGATCTCTGCTGGATCTATTTCAACATGAATTTTATGAGCACTGGGGGCATAGTTTCGTAAGTTTCCAGTCACTCTATCGTCGAAGCGCATGCCGAAGGCTAGAAGAAGATCTGCTTCTTGGATTGCGCTATTAACCCAGGCCTCGCCGTGCATGCCCATCATGCCAAGGTTCAGTGGGTGAGAAGCTGGAAGTCCTCCGATTCCGAGCAGCGTCATCGCTACAGGGACGGTGCCTTTTTCGGCGAATGCTTGAAGAGTCGACATTGCTCCAGAGAGCATGACTCCGAGCGGGCGTTGGGCATTGTTAATTAGGTCAATTGCTCGTTGATAATCCGAATCTGATACACGCTGCCGTGGGCGTTCGGAGAGAGACTTTCGGCGTTGAGGTTTCCATTCAAATTCGCATGAAGACTGCTGAGCATCTTTTGTGATGTCTATTAGAACGGGGCCAGGTCTCCCTGAGCGTGCCAGATAAAAGGCCTCTTGTACGGTCTCGGCTATTTCGTCTGCTCTGGTTACTAAATAGTTGTGTTTAGTAATTGGCAGTGTGACACCTGTGATGTCAGTTTCTTGGAATGCATCCGATCCGATAAGTTTGCTGCCCACTTGGCCAGTGATGCAGACTATGGGCGAAGAGTCCAACATCGCCGTAGCGATACCGGTAACCATGTTTGTCGCTCCCGGCCCAGAGGTGGCCATCGCCACGCCAACTTTGCCGCTGGCTCGTGCGTAGCCGTCTGCCATATGAGTGGCCCCCTGCTCATGTCTGACAAGGATATGGCGGATGGGGAACTCTAGCATCGCATCGTAAGCAGGGAGAATGGCGCCGCCAGGATATCCGAAGACATCCGTTACGCCTTCGCGTACAAGCGTTTCCCAGAGAATTTGTGCGCCGGTCATCATTTTCTTCATGGTATGTCTCTTTTAAATATACCTAGCCAGTTACGGCGCCAAGTGAGGCTGACGAGACGAGCTTGGCATACTTTGCCATAACGCCATTAGCGTAGCGAGGTGGTGGCGCTTGCCATTTCTCCAGTCGTGAACGGACCTCTTCTTCTGAAAGCACGAGACTAAGGGCTCTGTCAGATAAGGCGAATTCTATAATGTCGCCGTCGCGTACAATGGCGATAGGTCCGCCAGCTGCAGCTTCGGGTGACACATGGCCGACCATCAGCCCGCGTGTAGCACCAGAGAAACGCCCATCGGTTAGTAGAGCTACTGAGTCTCCAAGGCCAGCGCCGACGATTGCGGCTGTCACTCCGAGCATCTCACGCATGCCCGGGCCACCGCGAGGTCCCTCATAGCGGATAACAACGACGTCGCCAGCGGTAATCTTTCCCTGTTGCACGGCGTCGAATGCTGATTCTTCTGTATCAAAGACGCGTGCTGGACCACGGTGATTCAGTAAGGTGTGACCGGCCACTTTTACGACACAACCCTCTGGAGCTAGATTTCCCTTGAGAATCATTAGTCCTCCGATTGGTTTGATTGGGTCTGAAAGTGGATGCACGACTTCTTGTCCTTGAGTTTCTTTGGCCATCGCTGCTTCCTCGCCGATTGTTCGGCCTGTCACTGTGATGGCGTCATCGTGTAGTTTTCCAGATTCGCTTAACCGTTTGGCAAGAAGTGGAATGCCGCCAGCTCGGTATAGATCTGTGGCGACGAAACGTCCTCCAGGTTTTAGATCCGCGAGAAGCGGGATTTGTGCACTGATACGGTCGAAATCTTCGATGTTTAGTGGCACGTTCGCTTCTCGAGCGATCGCCAGGAGGTGGAGTACGGCATTAGTAGATCCGCCACTTGTTAAAACTGAAGCGATTGCATTTTCGAGTGCAGGGCGAGTGATTATCTGGCGTGCGCACAGATCTTGTTCGACGAGCTGCATGACCAGTTCACCCGTTTGTTTAGCCGAGTCATCTTTGCCATCTGTCATGGCGGGGATGCTAGTGCCGTCCATTGGTGAGATGCCAAGGAAGGCGCATGCAGTAGCCATCGTATTGGCAGTGAATTGGCCTCCACAAGCACCTGGTCCTGGGCAAGCGGTATTTTCGAGTTCTTGCAGCTCGGCATCAGTCATGCGCCCAGCGGCATGAGCGCCTACGGCCTCGAAAACATCTTGAATCGTCACGTCCGTTCCGTTGAATGAACCGGGTGCTATCGAGCCACCGTAGAGGACGAGGCTTGGAATATCCAGTCTGGCGAGTGCCATAACAGCACCGGGAATGGTTTTGTCACAGCCGACGAGTGCAACAAGTCCATCGAAGAGATTGCCTCTGGTGACGAGCTCAATGGAGTCAGCGATTACCTCGCGGCTTATGAGGGAGGCCCGCATGCCATCACTTCCCATCGTGATCCCGTCAGAGATGGAAACGGTATTGAATTCCATCGGAGTTCCACCTGCTGCTCTGATTCCTTCTTTAACGAAAGTCGATAATCGGCGTA
>CAZQMT010000061.1:6487-9287 GCA_964594555.1 uncultured Vicinamibacterales bacterium | reverse complement strand
GTATTAGCTACGCCGATGATGGGGCGGTTTAGCTCGTCGTCGGTGAAGCCGACGGATTTAAGCATCGACCTTGCTGGTGCGCGGTTGACGCCTTGAGTTACTGCAGCGCTTCGACGAGGGTGTAGGGTTTTGCTCATTGCGTTATTCTTTGTTTTGGGGTTTTCATTCTTTATGCTGAAGGCCGAGGCTGAGAATCTTTCGGTTTGGTCTTCTCAGATGAAGGTTCCTTCCAGCTTGGATAAGTTCCGAGTGTGCGCACCGAAGAGGCGAATTCATTTAGATGGGAGAGGGCCCGAACGCCCGTAACTTCGTTACAGTTCATGCCGAGGTCCACGTAAAAGAGGTATTCCCACGGCTTGCCTCGAATTGGACGTGATTCAAGTTTGAGTAAGTCAATGTCTCGTAATGCAAAGACGCTTAAGGCCTTAAAGAGTGCTCCCGCCTTGTTTGGCACTGAAAACACCACGGTCGTTTTGTCGGCTGTCTCGATCGGTTCGGTTGCACTTGCTACGAGCAAGAAGCGCGTGAGGTTGTGCGAGAAGTCTTGTATAGACTTTTCGAGAATTGACAGGCCAAACACTTCGGCGGCACGTTCCGAAGCGATTGCGGCGGTGTCTCTGAGCTTTTGATCGCGAATCATCTTTGCGCTGCCTGCCGTGTCGTATGTAGCAACTACCTTACGGTCGGGCATGGATCTTAAAAAGCGCTCACATTGTGCGAGGCCCTGTGTATGTGAGTAAACCTGGCGGATCTCTTCGATCTTGGCGCCAGGATATGCCAAGAGGTTGTGTACGATCTGGAGTTGGCTCTCGCCGACTATGGAAAGTTCATGCTCTAGAAGAAGGTCGTAATTTCCGTGAATAGTGCCACCGATCGAATTTTCGATTGGGATTACTCCGAAAACGGCATCACCAGCCTCCACCGAGTGAAAAACTTCCTGAAAACTGGCACACGGGAGTCTATCTGCGCTGGGCCGGAATTGTTCAGCAGCGGCCTCACTGTACGCTCCGGGCTCACCTTGATAGGCTATTTGCACGTTTAATGCCTCTCTGCAGCTATGTAACTTGGAAGCCGTATGCCAAGCATAAACCATAGCTTAGGGTAAATTAGACGCGATAATCTCTGATTAGTCAAATTTATATTATTTAAAAATATATAATTATTGGTAATCATTTTTTGTATTCTAGCTATGATTACGAGGTTATTGTGAGCTCGGGCGTGTAGTCATAGTGTGCTTCTTTATCCATCATTAACTTACTTATCGGCAGAAGCTCGAGCTATAATTGCCTTTGAATGAAACATTTGTATCGATTTTCTCTTAATTTAATAATTTCTTTCTGATGTCATATCGATACAAATAAGCAGATTTTGTAAAAGTGAGAAGTCAGATGCTTTTTACTAACTCTCTGAGGGATATGGGATTGTTTTCTGGTTAAAACAACTACCATTGGCACCCTGGGCCGGTTGCATCATTTGGTGATGCCCTGTACCTACTCATTAATTTTGTCTAAGTCTTCATGATTCATGCAGTTAAGGGGACGCGAGATATTCTGCCTGACGAAGCTTCGCGCTGGCAGTATGTCGAGAGCGCCTTACGACGGTTACTGGAGCTTTACGGATACAAAGAAGTGAGGACTCCTCTCATTGAGAGAGAGCAACTGTTCGCGAAAGGAACAGGCGAATCTACAGATATTGTGCAGAAGGAGATGTACAACTTTACGGACAAGGGGGGTGAGCGTGTCACCCTACGTCCCGAAGCTACCCCGAGCATGGTTCGCGCCTTCGTTGAGCACAATCTCGGCCAGGCGATGCTTGTCCCAAAATTGTACTCGTTTGGGCCGATGTTCCGTTACGAACGTCCTCAAAAGGGACGCTACCGGCAGTTTCACCAGTTAGACGTAGAGGTATTCGGTGTTAGCGATCCAGCGATTGACGCAGAGGTTCTTGAGATGGCCTGGACGTTGGTATGTGAGTTGGTCCCCAACCGTGCAGAGCTTGTTGTTAATTCGGTTGGGTGCAAGAGCTGTCGGCCGATGTTTAGTGCTGCTTTATTGGAGAGCTTGGGTGACAAAGTGTCTGAGCTTTGCGGTGATTGTCAGCGTCGTTCGACGATTAACCCACTTCGAATTTTTGATTGTAAAGTGCCGCGTGATCAGTCGATCATTGATGCCCTCCCACACTCGAGTGATTATTTATGTAGCGACTGCCGAGTCCATTTTGATGCAGTTCTGAGTCAGATTCGTGATTACGATATTCCTCATCGTTTGTCCCACCGTCTTGTTAGGGGGCTGGATTACTACACACGAACTACCTTTGAAGTGCTTATTGAAGGATTGGGAGCACAGAATGCTGTGCTTGGTGGTGGTCGGTACGACGGGTTAATGCGACATTTAGGTGGTCCCGATTGTCCTGGGATAGGCTTTGCTGTTGGCTTAGAGAGGCTTGTGAATACGCTTGCTGAGGGAGCAGCTATTTTGAGCCCTCCGACTGTGTTTCTGGTGGCCATTGGTGATGATGCACGACGAGCAATGTTGACATTGATAAGGGAGCTGAGACAGGCAGGGTTTAGTACGCAGATGGATTACGAGGCGAGAGGATTGAAATCGCAAATGAAGAAGGCGGATCGGAGTGGGGCTCCATGTGTACTGATTTTGGGGAGTGATGAGCTGGCTAAAAATGAAATCACAGTAAGGGAAATGCGAACGGGAAATCAGCAAAGCATATCCAAAACGGCTCTACTTGAATATCTTGGAGAGTCGTTGCCTGGGTGGACTAGTAAGAGTGAGTCTAATGGATTAGT
>CAZQMT010000061.1:0-6477 GCA_964594555.1 uncultured Vicinamibacterales bacterium | reverse complement strand
AAATAACGAGGAATAGGAATGCCTGTGTTAGATCGGCTTGGAGATTTGGTACGGACTCATACCTGCGGTGAGTTGAGGCCGAACGATGTTAGTTCGGAAGTAGTGATGATGGGGTGGGTCCATAGAGTTCGGGACATGGGTTCCCTGATTTTTTTCGATCTTCGAGATCGAGAAGGGATTACCCAAGTCGTCGCAAAAGATGTTTCGTCCCTGTTGGAAAAAGCGAAAAGTTTGCGGCCAGAGTTTGTCGTGATAGTTCGCGGGACTGTTGACCTTCGGTCACCCGATACTGTCAATGACAAACTGGGTACAGGCGCTGTTGAAGTTATGGCAGTCGAGATCTTGTTGCTCAATGAGTCAAAAACTCCGCCGTTCCAAATTACTGATGACTCTCAAGTGGCTGAAGACATTCGTCTCAGGTATCGCTATCTAGATCTTAGGCGTCCTCGGATGCTTCGTAACCTTCGGTTGCGCCATCGTGTTACATTGGCTATTAGAAATCATCTTGATTCGCAAGGTTTTTTGGAGATAGAAACACCGGTTCTTAATAAGTCGACTCCTGAAGGTGCCCGTGATTATCTCGTTCCGAGTCGCGTGCATCCAGGAGAGCTTTATGCGTTGCCTCAATCTCCACAGATATTTAAACAAATCCTCATGATTGCGGGAACCGATCGCTATTTCCAGATAGCACGCTGTTTTCGTGACGAAGATCTCAGGGCTGATCGTCAGCCTGAGTTCACGCAGGTCGACATCGAAATGTCTTTCGCGACACCTGAGATAATTTTTGAACTTGTAGAGCGATTGATGATTGGGGTTCTCGACGAAGTTGGTCAAGTGCCAGCGCGACCGTTTAAAAAGATCACCTATGCGGAGGCGATTGAATGCTATGGCTCGGATAAGCCTGATCTTCGTTGTGAACTAGTGATTAAAGACTTGTCAGATGTTTTTAAAGATTCGAAACTAGCTCCGTTCAGAAAAGTCATCGAAGACGGCGGTGCTGTTCGTGGATTCGTTATTCCTGGTGGCGCAGGCTATTCTCGTCGGGAACTTGACGATCTAGTCGCTGAGGCGATTACGTTTGGTGCGAAGGGTTTAGTTTGGGTTAGACGTTCGTCGGAGGGGGTGCTTCAGAGTCCGGTGACGAAGGTGGTTGGAGAGAATTTGTTGGCGCGTGCCCTGGCACGGGCAGATGCCGATGCCGAAGGACTTTTGGTTATGGTTGCGGATGAGCCAACCAACGCATCGAAGGTGCTTGGACAGCTTCGATTGGCGCGAGCGAAACGGGATGGGCTCTTGGATTCTAAAAGGTTCGCTTTTGTTTGGGTCGTAGATTTTCCTTTGCTGGAGTGGGACGAAGAGGCTCAGCGGTACATGTCGATGCACCATCCCTTCACGGCGCCTTTTGATGAAGACGTAGATCGGTTAAAGGAAGCGCCTGCTCAGGTACGTGCTAAAGCCTATGATTTAGTTCTTAATGGCAGTGAAATCGGTGGTGGGAGTATTAGAATCCACGATGCACATCTGCAGCGAAAAATCTTTCAATTATTGAGTATCAGTAATGAAGAGGCAGAACGACGATTTGGATTTTTCCTTGAGTCTCTTCAATATGGAACACCGCCGCATGGTGGAATTGCTTTGGGACTTGATCGTATTGCGGCGATTTTAGCTGGTGAGGCCTCGATTCGAGAGGTCATCGCATTTCCGAAAACGACTACTGCAGTGGACTTGATGGCTGGTGCGCCTTCAACTGTCGATGCGCGTCAGCTGCGTGACCTGAACTTACGTGTTGATTCTTGACGGAACTCTGCGTGCTGTGGTTATTAATACTGTAATTCACAACATATAAAGGGGATATCTGGCTTCATCATCTCTTGTTCGGAAGATCACTGTTCCGGAGAGCGGGATCGAGACGCTGTTCGGCTCTTTTGATGAGAATCTCAGGAATCTCGAAGCGCTCTTCAGTGTTCAAATTCGTACGCATGGCCACGAGCTGATCGTAGAAGGTGCTCCGCCTTCTGTTTCTCGGGTAGGTCACGTTATTGACGCAGTATCTTCTTTGCTTCGTGAAGGTTATACCTTTTCTAAGGGCGACATTGAAACCGCCTCAAAATTATTAGCTGAAAACAAGTCGGTCGATCTGCGCGATTATTTTCTGCGTGGTTCCATGCGATCGGTTGGTGGCTTGAAGGTGACACCGAAGAGTGTTAATCAGCTTCGGTATCTTAATGCGATAGAGCAGTGTGACATAGTTTTTGGAATTGGTCCGGCTGGAACAGGGAAGACATATCTCGCTGTTGCCCAAGCGGTGGCTTTTCTTCTTGCCAAGCGTGTCAAACGAATTATCTTGCCTAGGCCTGCTGTTGAGGCTGGTGAGAAGCTTGGGTTTTTACCCGGAGATGTTCAAGAAAAAGTCAATCCATTTCTTCGTCCTCTTTACGATGCTCTTTACGACATGCTCGACATTGATAGGGTAGATAGATTGTTCGAGCGTGACGTTATTGAGATCGCCCCGATAGCGTTTATGAGGGGGCGGACCTTAAATGATGCTTTTGTGATTCTCGATGAAGCGCAAAATACTACCTCTGAGCAGATGAAGATGTTTTTGACCAGGCTCGGAGTTGGTTCGAAAGCAGTGGTGACTGGTGATATTACTCAGGTGGATCTTCCACAAAATCGCACTTCTGGTTTAATTGAGGCGATGAGAGTTGTGAATACGGTTGAGGGAATCGCTTTTGTCGATTTTAGTGAGCGTGATGTGGTGCGACACGGCCTTGTACAGCAGATAATTAAGGCTTATGAAGAATTTTCAATTACAAGAACGAAGGAGGATAGAAGTTAGGCGTTAGTTCTTATGGCACTGAGTGTGAGTCGGCGGTTCAAAGTTGAAGTAATTGATAGCGCTGGTCTGATTTCGAGCCATGCTTTGGCTCGTTGGCTTGAACGAGTGGCTCCTCGTATGGCGCGTGGTAGTGTGACGATCGCGTTGGTTAGCGATCGTCGTATTCGAGAATTAAATCGACGGTTTAGAAATCTCGATGAGGTAACAGACGTGCTTTCATTTTCGATGTAAGGCGAGTCCGGAGAAAGAGCACTTAAGGGACGAAGGAATGGTTCTAGTGTTGCTCGTTCAAAAAAAATGATGCTCGATGACGCTGCACCAAAAATTCTCGGCGATATCGCGATAGCAGTGGGTGTCGCACGTCGCCAGGCTCGCCAGGTTGGCCACTCTTTGGGCACCGAGGTGCGTATTCTTGCGTTGCACGGATTGCTCCATCTTCTCGGTTATGATCATGATCAAGACGAAGGGAAGATGCGAAGGCTTGAGCGCAAGCTTGGCAAGGAAGGCGGGTTGCCGAATAGTATGCTTGATCGCAAGGAAAAAGAATGAAGATGTTTTTGGGTTTTATCCTCGCCTGTGCGGCAATCTATGTTGGCACTGTACAGGCTGCATTTACGAAGTTACTCCGATTGTCTTTTCGGTCGCTGGTTGAACAGTGCGATCGAAAAGAAAACCTTGCTCGGAATCTAACGGCCCCATCTGCTCTGCTAATTACTACAAGGCTACTCATGGCAGCGGTCTTAATACTTAGTGTTCTGATGTTGTCTAGCTTGGTAAACCTAAATAGATATGGAACTGTAATCATCGGAGTGGTGGCTATCAGTTTTGTTTTTGTTTTTCAGTACCTGGTGCCGGCTGTAATCATTTCACGAGATCCTGAGCGTGTTCTAAGGGGCTTATTGCCTTCGTTTGAAGCAGTAATGCTTCCATTGCGACCATTGACGAGCATACTGCTTGGTGTAGCTTCAGGGCACGACGAGCCGGTGAAACTAAAAAGCGGTATTGGGGGGAGTGGGGAGAGTGTCGGCTCGACGTCTCTTGGTGACAGTTCTGGTGATCTAGGTGAGACTGACGAGCGACGTTTGTTACGTTTGGTCTTTGATTTTGGTGACACGTTGGTGAAAGAAGTAATGACGCCTCGAACAGATATTGTCGCTATTCAGGTTGACTCGACACTTAAAGAGCTTAACGTTTTATTTAGAGAACAGGGGTATTCTCGCGTCCCTGTTTTTAATAAGAACCTCGACGATGTCGTAGGGATGGTTTTCGTTAAGGACTTAATTCATCAGGGTGACGTGTCGAGCGACGGACGCCTTGGAGACCTTCTCATTAGGGAGCCGTATCGTGTGCCTGAAGATAAGCGGGCGGCTGATCTTTTGAAAGAGTTTCAGGCGAGACAAATTCAATCGGCGATTGTTGTTGACGAGTACGGTGGCACTGCTGGAATTGTGCCACTCGAGGATCTAGTCGAAGAGCTGGTCGGATATATTCGAGACGAATACGATGTGGAGCCAGATCAGATTGTTGATGTTAAAGACGGAAGTTTTATTGTCGCAGGAAAATCTAATATTGATGAAGTAGCCGAACGCCTTGAAGTAAGCATAGAACGACAAGGCTTTGAAACAGTTGGTGGTTACTTATTGGACCACCTCGGTCGTATTCCGAATACCGGAGAGACTTTCCATGTAAACGATTTATGGATTGAAGTGATAGGAGTTGAAAAACGCCGTGTTACTTGGGTGCGTATTCGTCCTGATACGAGTATGGATGGTGAAGAAGTACGGTAAAAGTTGGTAATGAGGGCAGGTTTTGCATCACTCATCGGTCGGCCGAATGCAGGGAAGTCGACGCTTCTTAATCGCATTCTCAAGAAAAAAGTCGCTATTGTTTCTGATAAGCCACAAACAACACGTAATCGAATCATCGGCGTAAAAAATTATACTGAAGGTCAAAGCGTTTTTTTGGATACGCCTGGCATTCATCGCCCACTACACCGCATGAATGTACGCATGGTAGATGTGGCCTTAGAAAGCATACGGGAAGTTGACGTGCTCGTTCTCGTCGTTGATACGACAGGGCGAACCGGGCGCGGAGATCGTTTTGTAATCGATTTGCTCGAGGAGGTCAGTGTTCCGATAGTAGTGGCGCTTAACAAACTTGACTTGATAGCTAAGCAGCGGCTACTGCCTTTAATTGATTGGTATCGCCAACAACGCGAGTTTCACGCGATTGTTCCGATTTCTGCTCGTGTCGGTGATGGCGTAAGTCAATTTGAAAAAATTGTTATTGAGGCTATGCCGAAGGGACAGGCTTTGTATCCGAAGGAGTTTGTCACGGATCAGCAAGAGAGTGTGCTGGCCGCAGAGATTGTTAGGGAGCAACTACTTGGGTTCACTAGAATGGAAATTCCGTTTTCAAGCACGGTCATTGTTGATCAGTTTGAAGAAAGAAAAATGGATGGCCTGCTACGTATTTACTGTTCGATTTTTGTAGAGCAGGCATCACAAAAGCGTATCGTAGTCGGACGTGCTGGAGACATGCTCAAGCGTATTGGAACGGCAGCACGGCTCGAGCTTGAGGGGCTTTTCGCGACGAAAGTTTTTCTCGATCTACATGTAAAGGTCAAGCCGAAGTGGCGAGAAAATGACCGGTTGCTTGACACGTTCGGATTTCCGCGCCCTTAAAGTTTTTTCAACTAAAGCATCTGGTGTTCGTTAGACGAAGTATGTTACATTCTTTCGGATTCCTTCCGGGCGTGTCTACTTGACGTTAGGTGTCCTGTGCACGTCGGTTCTTACCTTATAACGATCATTTTCGAGAAGAAAACCCCATGTTGCCTCAGAGAAGGATAGACGTGGTGCTTGATTCGGTGAGACGCCTGTCAAGAATAGGCGCCACGCCGAATCTTTTAAATCTTCTTCAAAAACAGCATCCAGCAGATCTTGCGCAGGTTTTTAATGAGCTTCAGGATCGGGAACGTTGGGCGACTTTCGGAATTTTGGTTGACTGTAATCCCCGCCTTGCGATGGAAGCTTTGAGTGAACTTGGTCCAGAAGTCGGTTCAACATTGCTGTCAGATCGTCCAGCAGAGGAAGTCGTTGAGCTTATACAAGAAATTCCCTCCGATGACGCAGCGGCACTTGTAGGTCATTTCCCTGACGAGCTTTCTTCAGCTGTTTTGGAATTGATGCGCCGGCGTGAAACAGGCGAAGTTGAGAATCTTCTTGAATATGCTGAGCAAACGGCCGGGCGGATTATGAACCCGCATGTCTTTGCATTGTCTGAAGATTTGACGGCCGGAGAGGCGATTACTGCTTTACAGAATTCGAGAGACGTAGAGATGGTTTTCTATCTCTATATTGTTGATTCACGAAGACATTTACTTGGCGTGGTGTCACTGCGACGCCTTTTGTTGGTGCCGCCGAGTACCCCGTTAAATCGGATCATGACGACCGATCTAACGAGTGCTCGTGTAGATACAGATCAAGAGGAGGCAGCTCGTCAGGTGGCTTCGTACAATCTACTCGCAATTCCCGTTGTTGATGAAGAGAATAAATTGGTCGGTATTATTACAGTTGATGATGTTATTGACGTTATCAAGGACGAAGCGACTGAGGATTTGTACCGTTTAGCGGTTG
>CAZQMT010000060.1:0-11983 GCA_964594555.1 uncultured Vicinamibacterales bacterium | reverse complement strand
AATTGGCACGAACCATTCACCCATAGGCTGGCCAGCACGTGTCAGGCGCCAGCCTAGACTAGCAACTTTCGGAGTTGTTTTGTTTTCTGACGATTCTTCATGTTTCCAAGAGATTGTTACTGAATAAGTACCTGCTGGTAAAGAAAAACGGGCATTGTATAGCAGCGGTATCTGTTGTGGTTTCCTCGCGATTGACTGATCCGCTACAAATTTAAAATATGGAGGCACCTCGGATGCGTTGATCCATCTCGCTGGGTTGTACACCACGGCCATAGGTCTGGTGGTTGCGTCGAATTTTTCAAGAAGTTCGATTCTTGAACGCGCTTCAAGAGGTATACCGGCCTGAAGTCGATCGCCAAAAAACAAGGGGATGAGGACAGAAACAATTAAGACAATGAATACACTTGTTATTGTTACCGAGAGTGCTGACAAACCTTGACCCCATTGTCTCGTCACTTGTCCGAGATATTCAACAGTTGTCATTTTTTTGATTAGGTAGTTTACGATCCACAAAGTTGTTCCCGTGGTAACAAACCAAACACTGGTGAAACCGAGTGCTGTTAGAGAGTCGTGATGAATAAAACTTGGGAACAGTGACCACAGGTTCCAATTTGGCGACAACCACTCCAGTAGAGTTGATGAGCCATCGCGGTGGTTTGCTACGAGCTGACCCTGCGCGACGCTTATGACTATTCCAGTCACTCCCGTGCTGACGAGTAACAGTAGTTGATACCAATGTCTCTGGAGTGAAGAACTTATATTCTTGTACTGCCAAGCGATCGGTACTCCGAGCAATAGTAGGCCTGATATCAGGGGGCGGCCAGGGGCTACAGACCCCCCCCACCACATCCGGTGTGAGCCCACCGTGATGAGCAGAGCTATTATTATGAGAGTAATTTCGATTGCGAACCTTCTCTGGGGGCCTCCGTTTCTTAACATGGAGATGAGTCCAGTTAGTCCTAAGATCAGTACGGGAGCATATGGGAACACTCCGTACTCTTGGTCGAACAAAAGTGCTGGTGCACCTACTATGGAATAACCGAGTCTAGTCATAGTATCGGTGCCGTACGGAGCTGAAGGTAACGGTGATCCCCAGAACGAATAAAAGAAAAATAGCCATCCGATAAAACAACTAGCAAGAAGTCCGAGAGAAATCGCTAGGTGGAGTGGTCGTGTGTCACTATCTTTTTGATGAGATTTTATATTCCAGAGACGTCCAGTAAGAACGAGTGCTAGCGCTCCAGCCATCGGTGCGTATTTTGTACTAAGCCACGGAAGTGCACAGATTGCCAATGTAGGAATGACGGTTTCCCAAATTGATCTATTCTGTTCTGAGCCAAGTTTATACGGTACAAGGGCAAGCATCACACACAGTGCTGCTGCGATTTCTGGATAAATGGTTGAGGCATTGTATAGGTAAGGTGTCGATAGACAGACGGCGGCCCAAGAAAAAAAAGCTGCGCTATTTGAGCCGCACACTTTTTTAGCCAAGCGCCACATGAGAGTGGCTGCGATTGCACCGAAGGCGGTGAGAAGAAGTATGACTGCGTGGTGGCCGCCGAGAGCATAAATTGGAGCGATTAAAACCGGAAGTCCAATCGGATGGACTGAATAAATCTCACCATCTACGCCTCGGGTTAGATAATGTGGCTTAAGTGGTCCGTAAAAGTAATCTGAGTAGTCCCTCCGTTCGTGGTTATTTTCGATCGCAAGGTCGCTGTCGAGCCAAAGGCTCTGGGCCATGATTAGGTAATGTGGCTCGTCACCACCTGTTGCTGTGTTGATGCGTAAAAACCCCGTGCCCATGACTACTATGAAACTTGCTACTAGGACGATTGTCGTTAACGATTGGGAACTACCGGAGACGATCTGTGGGAGGAGGAGTTTGGGACTTAATATCGTCTTGCTCAACAGGCGTACTAGTTGGGCCAGTATGACGAACCAAATAACGAAACGTAACGGTCCCGCAAGCACCTGTAATACAGGAAAGAGTTCTGGTAGCCAAGGCAAGTACGGTGCGATAAGAAGGCTGAGAGCCCCTAACGGAAGTATTAGTTGACTCGTGTGTATCGGTGAACTGTTATTGACGCTGAAGTAACTTGGAAGCCAGTTTTTGATTAGATTTAGTTTTGATGTAAAAAGCCAGGCCAGGCTGATGCAAAATGGTACAAGCCAAAGAAGTTCGGTCGGCGAACGAAGCATGGCGATTCTAGTGTCGCTACCATCAGCATTTGCAAAGACATCTAGCGATGCTCCAGTTAGCCAAAAAGCAACCGCTGCAATTATGCCAATTATCAGTACGGTGCCTGTGTTAACTAATGTGCTCTCTCTCATTAAGAAGACATTCTATCGTTAGCTCACTAGGTTTTGTTGTGAAACACTGAATTAATGTGTTTGATGTTTTATCGGTGTCCGTAGGGGATATTCATCTTTTTTACTTTTGGTTTTGAAAATGAGTTTTTGTTTCTGCAGTGGCTGTGTGACTAGCTCGAATAGCTTCGGCCTTTTTGATAGTTTCATCGAGGAGTTCCTTGGCGCTTCCGCTCTTGGCTGGTCGATTTGATGTCCAAAGTTCTCGAGAATCGGCTGCGAGAATGTCCTCGAATCCACCAAGACTTTCAATGCTAAGTGGGGCGGAAGTCGTGATGTCGATTGTGCTGGACCATTCGTCAGCATTTTTTATAAGGAGCCACGAATTTCTTTTCCGCTTGGAAGGATTTTTTGATTGATTCCACTCAGTTTTTACCAAGAGCCAAGAGCCTTTTAATTTTGTCCCATGCAGTGTGAATCTAAGAGGTCCTTTTCTTAATGCGTCATCAACGTCATCTGTATCTGGTGTCCATGTACCAGTGTCCCATAACATGACGATGCCTGCACCATAGCCCTCGTGTATAACTCCCTCGAACTTTTTGTAATCGATCGGATGATCTTCGACATGCACAGCCAGACGCCTATCGTGACTATTGATCGATGGGCCTTTGGGAATGGCCCAGGAAAGCAAAACTCCTTTGTGTTCAAGCCGAAGGTCGTAGTGCAGTTGGCTTGCCAGGTGTTTCTGAATACAGAAGACTCGGCCGTCAGCACCGGGCTCGTTCGATTGGTCCCTAGTAGATTCACCAGCCGGTTCTGGAGACTTTGTAAAATCCCGTTTTCTTCTGTATTCCTCAAGAGACATCTAGATACAGCATTTGAACCGACTTATTTGATGTCTGATGGGGTTATTCTGCAGAGATTCTTTTTCTAATGGCGTCTACGGTAATGCCGGTTTTCCATTCTTGCAGTGCTTTACCGACTTCTATGGTTTTTTCGACTGGGACGATTGAGACGCCGTTGATGGACGCTTTGTCACGAGCTATCCGTTGCTCGACTCTTACGGTACTTTGGTCGACTGCCATCATAAGAGATGTAATGCCGTAGTCATCGTGATGTCCTTCGATGACTTGTTCGATGCCTTTCTCTGTTTTAAGCCATGTTTGTACCGCTGCATAATCGTAATATTCTGGGACGTGGTGAATACTCGTTCCGCTCCCAGTCCATTTATTCGAAAGCTTCTCAGCAACGGCGGCCATGCCTTTTTGATTGCCGCCGCTGTCACCAATAAGGATGATGTGTTTGAACCCGTGAGTCTTCATGCTCGAAGCGATGTCGGTCAGAACTTGTTGGAAGGTTTCTTCCTGTAAGCTGATTGTGCCTGGATAGCGCATATGACCAGATGGAGGGTCGATATTGCCTTCAGGTACGAACGGAAGGATCGGTGCGACCAAGACATTACCCATACTCCGTGCGATGGATTCGGTCGTGCCTCGTAGGATGTAGTTATGTTTCCCGAGTGCCAGATAAGGGCCATTTTGTTCGATACCGCCAGTCGCGATAATAACAGTATCTTTACCTGCCCGCATGGCATCGCGAACCTCAAGCCAAGTTAATTCTTCAAGGAATACCGAATCAAGAGCGTCGATTGGACGAGGCATGTCCGGATCCGGGCTCTGAGCGTGCGCGCACACAGTAACGACAATGACCATGAGCCACGCTTTTAACCATGAGTTGGTAAGATACATGTTTTCTCCTTTCTAAAGACAACCTGTTATCCATTGTATCGGAAAAATCAATAGCAGTTACATCTAGTGAATATCTAGCTGCTCACCTGTAGGTTACTGTGTCAGAATGTACTCCATGCAGGTGCTCCTGATTTCTACGTATGATCTCGGTCGGCAACCGTTCGGCTTGGCGTCTCCGGCTGCTTGGATTCGTGAGACAGGTGCTACAGTCATTTGTGCAGATCTCTCAAGAGATTCATTGCCAGAGTCAGTTGCACGAAACGTCGATCTTATCGCTATTCATTTGCCAATGCACACTGCAACAAGGCTTGCACTCCCTCTTCTTGAGCGGTTGAAACATCTCAATCGACAAGCTCATGTTTGCTGCTACGGACTCTATGGTCCTCCAAATGAAGTGCTTTTAAGGCAGCTGGGTGTACACACAGTTCTTGGAGCTGAAGTTGAGGCTGAGCTTGTTTCACTAGTTGAACATCTTCAACAGAGTTCTAGTAATGGCAGGCTGGCCTCGAATTTTGAACTTGAGGAGACCAAGAATAAAGTTCCCAGATTGCGTTTCCGCGTGCCTGATCGTACTGGACTTCCAGCACTGTCTCGCTACGCGTCACTTTGTACGGGCGATGGCCAGAGACTGGTAACTGGATATACTGAAGCCAGTCGAGGATGTCGGCATTTATGTCGGCATTGTCCGATTGTGCCGATTTATCAGGGCGCTTTCAGAGTTGTTCCCATCGACATCGTTGTTGCCGATGTTCGCGCACAAGTTGATGCCGGAGCAAAACACATTACGTTCGGCGATCCAGATTTTTTTAATGGACCAAGACACGCTGTAAGGGTTGTTGAAGCATTGACGAGATCCTTCCCGAATGTGACTTACGACGTAACCATTAAGATTCAGCATCTCCTCAGTCACTCTCAATATTTAAGGGTGCTTAGTGATACGGGATGCCTTTTTGTGACAAGTGCAGTTGAATCAGTCGATGATCGTGTTTTAGCGTTGCTCGACAAAGGGCATACACGTAAAGATTTTGAACGTGCAGTTGAGATGTGCGAACGTGAAAAATTGTCATTGTCACCGACCTTTGTTGCTTTTACGCCGTGGACTTCTGTCGAGGGTTATGTCGATTTACTCGAGACGATAGTCAGGCTTGACCTTGTCGAAGTTGTTTCGCCAATTCAACTGGGTGTTCGTCTGCTGATTCCAAATGGCTCAAAGTTACTTGAATTGTCAGAGATCAGGAGTCTTGTTGAACCTTTTGATCAAGTTAATCTGATATATCCATGGCGGAATCTTGACCCACGCGTTGATATGCTTCAGCGAGATGTTATGAAGATCATTGGATCACGTGGATCTGATGTACGCCGGAGCGTTTTTAATGACATCCGGTCTTTAGCTCGTGAGGTGGCCGGTCTTCGACCGGAGATGTATCCACCGCCTGCTCGTCCACGTGCAACCGTTCCGTACCTCGATGAGCCCTGGTATTGTTGAGCTGAGCCCACTACAGAGCAGGTAGCTCTGGTCTAATGCCACGCGTTCTTGTTGTTACGACGACCACCGGGTACCAGACACGTGCCTTCGATGAGGCTGCTAGACGCTTAGGCATTGATCTTGTGTTCGTTACGGATCGGTGTGATCAACTGGATGATCCGTGGCGAGACTCGGCTATTCCCATAAAGTTTCATACTGAGGACGATTCAGTACGTACCATCGCTGAGGCGGTACGAACGAAATCGATTAACGGTGTGCTTGCTTTGGCTGATAAAGCAGGCCCATTGGCTGCGAGATCGGCGCTTGTGCTGGGTCTTCCAGGACATCCACCTGAGGCCACTCGAGCAGCAGGTAATAAGTTGGCCTCTCGACTGGCCTTTCGAAATTCAAGATTATTGACTCCATGGTTCGAACCTTCTGATTTAAATGATGCTCCAGAACGGCTCGCAATGGATGTGAGCTATCCATGTGTGCTAAAACCTCTTTCCCTTTCTGGTAGTCGAGGTGTCATCAAGGCTGACAATCCGAAGAGTTTTGTTGAGGCCTTCGTTCGGTTACGACAACTTCTCCAGAGGAGAACGATCCAAGCTCTTCGAGATCCCGCGAGCTCACAGATTATGATCGAGGGTTTTATTGATGGCGATGAGTTTGCGCTGGAAGGTGTACTCGAACACGGAGAGCTTCGAGTTCTTGCGATTTTTGATAAGCCAGATCGTCTTGACGGTCCATTTTTTGAAGAGACCATTTATGTTACGCCGTCGAGACTTCCTTCGAAGATTCAAAAAGCGATCACTCGCGAAGTTTGTCTGGCTATTGATTCACTTGGTTTGCGTCATGGTCCTATTCACGCTGAGTGTCGTGTCAATGCTAAAGGAGTTTGGATTCTCGAGGTTGCGGCTCGACCGATTGGTGGTCTATGTGCACGAGCCCTTCGATTCGTTCGCTCGGAGAAAGGACACTTATATGAGGCGGAGAACTTTGAAGCTGTGTTACTCCGGCATGCTGCCGGAGAGTCGATTCGGCATTATACGCGAGAGACATGTGCTTCGGCTGTGATGATGTTACCAATTCCGAGGCGGGGAAGATTACGAAGTGTTGAGGGGATGGAGAAAGCAGAACAGATAACAGGTGTCGATGAGGTTAGGATCACCGCAAAGATCGGTCAACTCCTTGAACCGATACCTGAAGGAGCCAGTTATCTTGGGTTTGTCTTCGCGCGAGCGGAATCACCAGCATTAGCAGTGTATGCACTCAAGTCGGCACATGCCCAACTGAATTTTGAGATTGAACGCCCTTTGGATTTTCACCAATAACAGGGGACGAGAACAGTAGTCTTTCATTAATCTTCGTTGATCTACATAAGTGAGCAGGATGAGTTGACTCTTGCTATTTTGCTTGTTCTGGCACGTAATCTGGTGGAAGTGCCGAGCCTTCGCCGAAGAAAAATTCTTCCATTTGTTTGGCGACGAGTTCCTGCGCCTCTTTTTGCCACGGCATTAGGCGATATTCATTAAGAATCATTTTCATGCGTTCTTCCCAGAGCTTCCAGGCTTCGGCAGAGACTCTTTCGAAAATCTTCTGCCCGAGTTCACCAGGCCAAGGGGGTTCCTTGAGCCCAGGAAGTTCTCGTTGTAATTTTACGCATGTCACAGTTCGTGTTTTTTCATCGGCCATCAGATGTCTCCATTGGTCTTCGGGGCAAGCGTTGATTGTTCGGGAACTAGTGCGGTGTCAATTGGCAGTTCGATCGGTTGATCTTGTAATTTAGCACTGACCACCTGCGTGATTTGAACTCTAGCATCGTTGAAGCAGGCGCCACCGCCAAGGTCAGTCAATGAATCCGGCACTAGTGCATTAGCGGTAGAGCCATTTAATGTATTCTGGCGCCACAGACCTTTTGGAAGACTGACTGTGCCCGGCCTAATCTCTTTTGTAATTTTAACGTAGCAATGCACTTCGCCAAGCTTATTGAATACTCGGACGGAATTACCGTCATCGATACCTCGTTCAAGTGCGTCCATAGGATTTATCTGCAAAAACGCAGGCTTAGAATGCAGTTCGCCAAGAGTTGAGTTGATTGTGCGATCGCTTGCCGGAGAGATTAAGATCAAGGGATATTGATCGGTTGCTGGATCGGGTTGGTAGCGATAAAGGCCGTCTGGGGTGTTTGACTCAAGCGACTTTGGAAATAGTTCGACTTTTTGGTCGATGGTGCAGGGAAAGACATCAACGAACTGTACAGGTGTGCTGCCAAAAGAAGGTTCAGCGATGCTGGTTTCGACTAGAGATTCCCTGATTTCTGGAGAGGTATTTTTGAGGACACGAAGCAGCGCTTCAGCATCGCAGCCAAATTTGTTGTCGGTTAGGCCGAGTCTGGAGCCGAGCTCATCAAATACTTCTACGTTTGGCCTGGCTTCCCCAACTGTGTCGATCACCGGTGTGACCATCTGTAAACTGAATGCTCCGTACCCACGTGAGATATCGTAAGACTCAAGGAAGGTTGTTGCGGGAAGAACTACGTCTGCGAATGCGGTGGTGTCGTTTTCTACCTGTTCGAAGACAACGGTGAAGAGGTCATCTCTCGCTAGGCCTTTTAGTATACGGTTCTGATCTGGCAATGTGGCTGCCGGATTACAGTTGTAAATAAAAAGTAGATTAATGGGCGGATCGTTGCACTCGGTGAGAGCTCTACCAAGTTGATTCATGTTGATAGTTCGTGTGTTGGGTTCTTCGAGGTCGATCCAAGACGATGGGTCAAGAGCCAGGTCACGTTTAGCATGATTCGATGCGGCGGCGTTACTCATTGTGTAACCTCCGCCGCGTACTCCGAATTTTCCGGCTACGGCTGGCAGTGCGAGCACGGCCATGACTGCGTTGCCGCCATTTCTATTCCGTTCTAGTCCACAACAACACCGGATTACGGCTGGTGAAGATTTTTTGTACAGTTCGGCGAATTGTTCGAGTAATTTTGGCTCAACCTCAGAAATTTCAGCCGCACGTTCAATGGTCCACTTAGAGGCCCTCTCTCGAAGTGTTTTTGCGCCGTGTGTGTGTGTCTTAAGAAAGCTTTCATCAGTCTGGCCGGTTTCGAAAAGAACGCGATGAACTGCGAGAGCGACCGCAATATCGGTTCCAGGTTTAACTGGTAGATGTAAATCGGCTCGGCGGGCGAGTGGTGTCGTATGTGGATCGATTACGACAAGTTTCGCTCCTTGGCGCTGAGCGTCGTAAATGTAGGGTATGAGATGTATTCCTGATGTTGACGGGTTAGCACCCCAGACCACAATGAGCTGAGCATGTGCATAGTCTTGGTAGCTTACGCCAGGCATCCTGCCGTAGAGTGCGGTTGCAGCGGCCCTGGTTGGCGCTGCACATACCGTCCTAGCTAGGCGAGATGTCCCGAGTCCTCTAAAGAACCGAGCGTCAGAAGTATCCTGTGAAATTAATCCGTTTGAACCTCCGTACGAAACAGGCAGAATTGCTTCACCACCAACTCGATCTTTGACTCCGCGAATTTTTTTAGTTATTAGGTTGAGTGCTTCGTCCCAGCTTGCCCGTCTAAATTTGTTGCGGCCTTTTGTACCTTCGCGGATGCCTGGTACGAGAAGACGTGATTCTCCGTAGACGCGCTCTCCGAAGTTTCGAACCTTGGCGCAGATGTATCCGTTGGTGACAGGTTGTTCTGTCGAACCGTCTATTTTGACGATGCGTCCATGTTCTACTTGCACCGATAGACTACAGGCGTCTGGACAATCTAGTAGGCAGGCGGTATCAGTGGTACGGCTTGTACTGAATTGTCCGTTCGAATCAGACATCCTGTGAGTTTATCAGACTTGGATGGGACTGGGGTCCATGGCTCTGGCATGGTATTTCGGATCAGTGGCGCCCTCTGTGTTGAACACAAGTACACGTGAATGGGAGTTTATGCCACTGGCATTACGTATGTACTGGAGCTCATCTGCGCTAAGCATCGCTAAGAGGCAAGCGAGACTACAGGCTCCGGAGGCACCCGCTATAACCAGAGGATCACCAGGGAGTGGGTCTGCGAGCCGACGTGTTGTCGTAGCCGACTGGTCATCGCTGACCGCTATACATGCATCGAAAATGTGAGAAATATTTGGCCACACTGCGTCGGAAATTTTCGCACAACAAAGGCCAGCCATGACAGTGTCAAGTGGTCCATCGAGTAACACTGGTCTGTCAGCACGAATTGATTCCATAAGGCAAGGAGCAGCAGTTGGTTCGCAGGATACGATAAACGGGCGATTGGGACCAAAGTGAAAACTAAACCAGCTGGCCACGGCAGAAGCTAAGCCCCCGACACCGGCTTGCACGAGAACGACGTCTGGTGGCAGGTCACCCCAGTCGGCTGACGCCTCATCTAGTAATCTTGTGTATCCAGCCATGATAAGTCGAGGGATGTCTTCATAGCCGGGCCATCCTGTATCAGAGATCATGATGGATCCGTATTCCTCAGCGTCATTTGCGGCCTGCTGAACAGCTTTCTCGTAGCCGCCATCAGATACAACAACTTCAGCTCCTTCATTTGCGATGGCTTCAACTTTTTCTATGACGGTACCCCGCGGTACGTACACCTTAGCGGTGAGGCCACGTTCGTGTGCCACTCTAGCCACCGCGCGTCCGTGATTACCAGAGGATGCGCAGATTACGGCTTGGTTTTGACTGAGTCGTCCGTCACTAAATAGCTGATTGAAAGCGTAGGTGACGCCGACGACTTTGAATGCGCTTAAACCGAAACGCTCGGACTCGTCCTTTAGGAGAATGTCGCCAAGACCGACATCGGCTGCAAGGCCAGGTAGTCGTCTCAGTGGACTAGGTTTGAGTTCAGGGTGTGCCTGAAAAAAAGCTCTTACCGTGTCGTAATCAGTACGTTGAAAAAGACCGGAATCGTGCTGACCGGTTCGAGATTTCGAGTTTAATAATGAACGTATCATGATGTATTGGTTGAAATTATATTTGTAAGACTTATCATTACGATACTTGCAAGGCTAATGATATCTCGAGTATCGAGATACATCATGATAGTCTCGTGATCACCCGTGGCCTTAGCAATTTGTTTACTTGCCTTGTTAGCAGCGTTCCTTCCGATGTCAGATATTTTGGTGGAGAGGGTCTATTCACAAGATCTTTACCCCTGGTTGCAACGGTTTGTTACTTTGTTCTCTAACAGTGTTTCGTTCGCTGTGTTCGATCTGTTGTTCGTCGGTATTTTAATGGTTCTTGTTTTGGTGGTTACGAGGGGTCTCCGTTCTAGCGAACAGGTTGGTCGATTTAGACGAGCACGTCTTATTGTTGTTCGAACCAGCGTTGTAATTAGTCTAACCTACATGATTTTTTTGCTTGCTTGGGGACTTAACTATCGACGAGTACCACTTAGAGAGAAACTCGATTTTGATACATCACGTGTAACACTACAGACGCTAGAGAGTTTAGCGGTGGTGGCAGCGGATGAATTAAATGTGCTCTATCCGATTGCTTCGAGGCGGGGTTGGCCGCCCCTAAGTGCCTTGCCTGATAATCTCGGCCCAGCCTTTCAAAGTACGCAGCGAACTCTTGGGAGCGAGTCTACAGTTATTGTTGGTCGGCCAAAGCACTCGATTCTTACCACTTATTTCAATTGGTCCGCAATCGACGGTATGCTTAATCCTTTTTTTCTTGAAGTTCTCATTAATGAGAACATTCTGCCGTTTGAACGTCCGTCTGTAATCGCTCACGAATGGGCACATTTGGCAGGATACGCTGACGAGTCCGAGGCTAGTTTCGTTGGATGGCTAGCTTGTTTACAAGGGAGTATCAGTTCACAGTACAGTGGCTGGTTAATGATCTATGCGCGCGTTTCACAGCAACTTCCCAGGGAATCACTTACTCGTATTCAATCGTCTTTGTCTGAGGGACCCCGTAAGCATCTCAAGGCCATTGCGCTTCGTTTAAACCGCTCGATCCCTAACGTTCGACTTGTTTCACGTCAGGTTTATGACCGGTTCCTTAAAGCGAATCGAGTGAAGGAGGGTATCGAGAGTTATGATGGCGTTGTCACCCTAGTAATTGGTACACGGTTCGAGGCGAACTGGCGGCCTATCATCATGTGATACGGGGATGATATTTTCGATGTTAGATTGTAGACGGTATGTCTTAGTTTATGGTGCGTAACCGGAGGTCCGACATGAGAGTTAATAAGGTTGTTGACATAAGGACGAGAGTCAAGATTGGCAGGATTCTTGGTGCTGTATCCAGCGTCTTCTTGGTCAGTTTCATGGTTGTGAGCTTGGACGGGCAATCGGCTGATGGGCTAATGGGTTTCTCAGTCGAGGCTGCAGATCAACAAAGGAATTTTGAGCGCATTATGGCCACTGTTCCTGATGCTGAGCGAATGCATGAGTACCACTATGCGATGACCCGTCGTCCTCATCACGCGGGC
>CAZQMT010000059.1:0-12140 GCA_964594555.1 uncultured Vicinamibacterales bacterium | reverse complement strand
AGGATGGGAATAAAATGGTGCAGGTTACGTGACGGCAATCGTACGGGGTGATGTCGCTGCGGTTAAGGCAGCAACTGATGCTGGTGCGGCGGCTGCTCGACGGGTTGGAGAGTTGGTGTCGGTCCATGTTATTCCGAGACCACATTCAAACCTTGAGGATACTCTGCCAATCGGCAAAGCCGGCAAGTAGTAAGAGGATCTACGGATGCTACTTGCTAGTGTTGTCGGTACTGTAGTTGCTACACGGAAGGATGAGCGTTTAGTCAGTAACAAACTGCTCATAGTTCGCCCATTTGATCCTGCAGGCAAATCAGAGGGAACTTGTCTTGTAGCCGTCGATACGGTTGATGCTGGTGTAGGTGAGACCGTGTTGATCGTCAGGGGGAGTTCCGCCCGCATGGCTTCTGGGATGAAAGACTGTCCAGTTGATGCTGCTATTGTAGGAATTGTCGATACGATCGATCTGGAAGATGATACCAAACGGTAATTTTGGTAGACGTATATCGATAGTTGGTTTCAATATCGAATGGATTCGATTTAGATGCAGTTGGCGAAAGTGCTTGGTAGCGTAGTTGCGACACAGAAAGATCCCAGCCTTACTGGTCTTAAATTACTTGTACTTCAGCCTCTCGATTCAGACAGAAAGGCCGTAGGAAGTCAGCTTGTGGCTGTTGATTCTGTCGGGGCGGGTGTTGGCGAGGAAGTATTCTTTGTAAGTGGCAAAGAAGCCTCATTTCCGTTTTTACCTAAGCGAGTTGCGACGGACTCAGGTGTTGTAGGTAGCATTGACCATTGGAGCGTCTCAAAAATCGTAAAGAGTGTGAGGTGAGATGCAGTTAGCCCGTGTAATTGGTACGGTCGTTTCAACTCAGAAGAACGTTTATCTCGAAGGTGCCAAGCTCTTGCTGGTGCAGCCTGTAAATGAAAGAGGAGTTCTTTTTGGTAAGGCCACCCTTGCGGTTGATGCCGTGGGTTCTGGGGTGGGCGAATGTGTTTTGGTTGTGAATGAGGGACGTGCTGCTGGAGAAATCTTTCAAAAACGTATCGCACCTGTCGATTCAGCCATTATTGGAATCGTTGATGAGCTCACGTTCGTTGAGAAATAAGGTTGTTATAGGGAGAGCGTGTTGAGTGAAGATTATGAATCTGGGGATGTTGGGATGCCTATGTCTCAACTCCGAATGGTTATTCGTGAAGTTGTTGACCGACACATCGGTCGAGATTCTAAGTTTGTTCAAGCCCAGGCTGTGTCTGCTGATACTGGTTTAAGCTTCACGCGATTCCACTTAAATAGTGGTGGAGATGATGCGCCGTGCCTAATAGAGCCGTCGGTACAATGTACCCAGTGTGGCTACTGTATTTCGTACGGGCACTAGCCGAGTGGTTTTCTAAGCGTTCGCTATTTGAATAATCGTCCACAGGATTTCCCTAAGCGTTTTGTCTGACGTTAGGATCTCACGAGCTGGTTCTATTTGTTTCAAACTCATTCTAGTACTTGCTCAACATGAACTGTGGGCTGTCTACAATAACTGATGTTTTACATCAAAGACATCTTGTCATCTTTTAAATGAGGTCGCCTCATAGTGCAGTCACGAAAACCTCTCACATCTCCTAGCAGAAGTGGTCCTGCGATGCTAAGACTCGGTCAGTCTATAGAGGGATTACAGTTGCCCGCTGTAGAAAAGATTTCCACCGAGCAATCAGGTGATTCATTCCGAGTTTTAATCGCCACAATGCTTTCTGCCCAAACACGAGATGAGGTTACTTCGATGGCATCGGAAAGGCTTTTTGAAGTTGCAGATACACCGGAAGGTCTTTCTCGAATATCGCGGTCTCGAATTGAAAAGATAATTTAGCCGGTCAGTTTTTATCGTCATAAAGCTCGGCACATAGTGCAGGCATGCCGGTTGCTATTGTCTAGGTTCGACGGTCAGGTGCCGACAAGTATGGAGGAGTTGTTGTTACTCCCTGGTGTCGGTCGAAAGACTGCAAATCTTGTTTTGATCTTAGCGTATCGAAGTGAGACTAATATCTGTGTTGACACGCATGTGCATCGGATTTCGAATCGATTAGGTTGGGTCAAAACGAAAACACCTACGGACACTGAACATGAGCTTTATAGGGTAGTACGGCGTAAATGGTGGCCTCTGATTAACTTATACATGGTGGTCTGGGGACAGAATATTTGCCGTCCCATTTATCCTTTATGTAACAGTTGTGAGATTTCCTTTGTTTGTCCGAGAATTGGTGTTAAAAAGATCGGTCGGAGTCGAACGGCGAGACGTAAGACATGATTGGGAGCATGGGAAGAGACGATTTGAACAGTGCCGATATCATGATTTCTTAAAAGACTCTTTCAGGTGATTAGCCTTTCTTTGCCTTTTTATACGTCAGTTATTGAGTCAAGCGTTGTATCGCTTCTCGATTAAAACCGAATACCACTTTTGTCCCCTTGACTAGAATGGGACGCTTGATTAGGTTGGGTTGTTCTACCATGAGGCTGATTGCTTCTCGCTTTGATTTTGGTAATGGACGATTTTTGAAGACCGGACTTCGAGTACTGACGAAATCAAGAAAGTTCTTTTGGTTAACATGTTTTTCTAGAAATGCTCTAGTTGGTGGCTGTTTGTTAATGTCCCGTAATTCGCAATCGACACCGAGTTCGTCCAGAAACCTTCTGGCGTTGCGGCATGTCGTTCACGTGGGTTTCAAGTAAAGTAGTGATTTTGGCATAGTGGCTCCTTGATACGCGTTATACCCATATTATATGGACAGACCTTGTTGTCACCTATCGTTGCGTAAAATTCTTCTTGAGAAAATTGGATTGTTGAATATTTTTTAATGAAAAGAAGTACTACAAAGTTAGGATAAAACTAAAATGTTCGAATAGAGTTTTTCTATCTACGATTTATACAAGCGGTCTACTAAAATGTAATCAAGCCTACTATGGCAGTGGAGTATTGGTTTTAATGCGATGTTGACGATTAATGAGATTTTCTTTTCGATTCAAGGGGAGTCCACATATGTGGGCGAGCCTTGTGTATTTGTCCGTTTGTCTGGATGTGATCTTCGTTGCGCTTGGTGTGATACGGCGTACGCATTCCATGAGGGAGAAAAGTTAACCGTTGACGATGTGGTACGACAAGTTCGACGTCACAATTGTGCTTTTGTAGAAATTACTGGCGGTGAACCGCTATTGCAAGATGACGTGTACCCACTCATGGGACGCTTATTAGGGCTTGGAAAGACGGTGCTTTTAGAAACAGGAGGACATATTAGGATTGGTCAAGTTCCACCAGAGGTCATCAAAATTATCGATATCAAGTGTCCGAGCAGTGGAGAATCTGGGCGAACTGAGTGGAGCAACTTTACATCGCTTGGCCCACGTGACGAGATTAAATTCGTCATCAAGGATCGTGAGGATTATGAATTTGCCAAAAAATCTTTGAGCGATCTAGGCTTGGGACAACGTTGCCAGAGGGTTCTATTCTCACCGGTGCATGGAGAATTGGCACCGGAGGTACTAAGTGCGTGGTTGCTCGAGGATCATTTGCCTGTCAGGTTACAGCTCCAGTTACATAAGATTATTTGGGGTCCAAGTGTTCGGGGCGTCTAACGAACTAGCGTTGTGGAAGTCCCGTTCGGTTGTGAATTAGATGTGAAGACTGTTCTTTTACTTAGCGGAGGTCTTGACTCCTACACTGCAGGTGCGCTTGCACGAAAGCAGGGTTATGGACTGTACGCCTTGACTCTAGGTTACGGGCAGGTACACGACTGTGAACGAAACGCTGCACGTCAAGTCGCACGTGATCTTGCTGTTGCTCGCCATATTGAGCTAAATGTTGACTTGGCTTCGCTTGTAAGTTCGTCGTTGACCGGAAGTAAAGTTATTCCGAAGGGTCGAGTGCTAGATGATCACGAAATTCCAACGACATACGTTCCTGCTAGAAATACGGTGATGCTAGCTCTTGCTCTCGCTTGGGCGGAAGATCTAGGCGCTCAAAGTATTTGTATTGGGGTTAACGCGTTAGATTATTCTGGGTATCCTGACTGTCGGCCTCAATTCATTAAAGCTTTTGAACGAGTTGCGGTGTTAGGGACACAGGCAGGAGTGGGTGGTAGCGAATTTAAGATTTTTGCGCCTCTAATTGAAATGTCTAAGGCCGCTATAATCCGTTGCGGGACTTCTCTCGGACTTGACTATTCGCTGACACATAGTTGCTACGATCCTGGGGTTTCTGGTGCGCCGTGTGGTCTCTGTGATAGTTGCCAGCTTCGTGCACGAGGTTTTGCTGAAGCGGGCATTCGTGATCCACTCTTGTGAATTGAATAGACAGGTGTGATTTTACCGGCTTTTAATATTGACGGCTTAATGAGTTTATTCGCCTTCGCTCTTCATCGTACCAGCCTGTCTCATTTTCCGCGTATTTTGGAAAAATTTTTAAAGAATGATGTTTTTGGCTGTTGTTTTTGTCAAGTTAATTGGGTTTTCTGTGCGCGGTTCAACAAGGCAGTTCTTGTTGTAATCTAGTAAATTTTTTCGAGTATGTAGGTACGGGAGATACGGTAGTGACCGAACGTTTGTATTACAGCGATTCGTATAAGTTGGATTTTGATGCGACGGTAACTGCTGTTGAGGACTTAGAGGGAAGGGACGTCGCTATACTCGATAGAACGTTGTTTTACCCGACGTCCGGGGGGCAGCCCCACGACACTGGAGTGCTCGAAGGTCTAAATGTTTTAGATATCGAAGAGCGTGAGGATGGTACGGTCGGCCATTTTATTGAGGGGAACCTTCTGGTAGGTCAACCCGTTCATGGTCGAATTAACTGGTTCCGTCGCTTTGATCATATGCAACAGCACACAGGTCAACACTTGCTTTCGGCAGCGTTTGATCGACTCCATAAAGCCCGTACGGTTAGTTTTCATCTTGGTGAATTCAGTTCGACTATTGATTTGGCGTGCAATCTTGAAAGTGAATCTATCGCTGATGCTGAGACAGAGGCGAACCGCATCGTTTGGGAGGATCGAACTATCAAGATTCGTTCTGTAGAGGCAAGCGATGCTGCTGAGTTGCCTCTTCGGAAAGAATCGTGCCGGAGTGGGATTGTTCGTCTTATAGAGATTGAAGATTTTGATCTTTCGGCCTGCGGTGGAACACATGTGATGCGTACCGGAGGCGTCGGAGTCATCGCTGTTAAGTCCTACGAACGATCTAAAGGGGGAATTCGTGTGGAATTTGTCTGTGGAGGTCGAGTGCTGAACATGGTTCGTGGCGCACAGGGTGCATTGACTCGCAGTGTCCGATTACTATCAGTTTTACCGAAAGAGTTGCCAGAAGCGATCGGACGTCTACAGGAAAACCATCGACTACTCAAGAAACATGTTGCGTCGCTTGAGAAGAAGCTCGCTCTTAAGGAAGCTGCAGCACTGGTATCTCACAGCACAAAACTCGGTCAGATGGTGTGCGTTGTTGATGCAGTAGAGGGTTACGATACCTCTGGTCTTAAAGAACTAGCGACTGCTATCACGATCAATCCTGGGTATGTTGTTGTACTGTCTTCTATAACGCGTCCCATAGATCTTGTTGTTGCCCGTTCTGATGACATTACCCTGGATGCTTCTTTATTGCTTCGACAGCTTCTCTCCCGTTTCGGTGGCAGAGGAGGAGGGAGGTCTCGTTTTGCACAGGCGGGTGGCCTTGAGACGGACAACGGTACCCTTTTAGACGTGGCTCGTGAGATGCTCAGAGAGTTTGTTTAGGAATTCTGTAAGACCGTTTTAAGGGGTCTCACCAGTTTCGATCGAGTTGAGTTCAAGGATAGCTTTGAGCGCTAGATTGTAGTCGTTAGTGTCGATTCTTGCCTGGCCAGGTTCATTGGCGATTTCGGCATAGACATCTTGCTCATCAAGGCCGAAGCGAACGCGATCAACATTATCGTCATCGTAGTGTGCTACGACTTCAGAAGGATTATTAAGATCAAGAGTTGCGTTTACATCGGTGAAGTGGACGACGCGAAGGTTGGCCATTCTAGAAAGTGCACTCTGTATTTTATCGCTATCAACTGTTCTCGTTGTCGGTGAGATTTGTTGCCAAGTATCCACTACTGCTTGATTAGCTTCATCTTCCCCGTTGTCTGCAGGCGTCTTTTTCTTCTCATAGATTATCGTTTCACTATCTCTGGTTATTTCGAACCGTGTCACATTGAATGGTCGAAATCCGAAGATGTCCTTGCTCCTGTAATCCGAGGGCATTTTCTTTAGTTCATCGATCAGGGAAGTATCTACTGTAAAAACAGTTGAGCGCGAGAGATCCTGCGCATAGACATTGCTGTCACCAGTCCGAGTGCCAAAAGACAACTTGGCAACAGAGCTTCCAGTGCCTAGGGTTACCGTAACGTCGGCTTCAGCCAGATTGTACTCAGTAAGATCTTCAGGGTTGTTGGCTGCGATAGACTGCATTTGAGCTGTTGACAAGCGCCCAAGTAGTCCCTGAACAGTGCCGTAGTCAGCTCTTGAGACGAGTGGCTTGGTGAGTTTCCAACGTCCACCTGTTTTGACGACCTCGATCGTTGTATCAGTGGTTGAGATTTCGAGCCGATCAACTGCCTGAGTGTCAATTTCGAGAATTGTCTTGTCTCGAAGGTTGAACGGAGTCCGGTTGAAAGTGCTTTCTAGAAAACTAGAAATTAAAAAGACTCTGTTCTGCTTTGGGAGTTTGGCGTAGAGGTCAGTGCCGGTTGGGGTCTTTTCTCCGATCAAAAGAATGGTGAAGTTGTCGTCGTCTTCGCTTTTGTAGGCAACATTAATTCTTGGATTAGTTAGTCCAAACAAACTAAGGTCTTCCGGAGATTCCTCGACTACGCGCTGGATTTCCAATGAGGCGAGGTTCGTGATAATGCTGGTAACTTCTGCTGAGTCCGCGGTAGCTTCTAGTGGAGCAGTAAGTTTCCACGGAGTTCCTGTCCCTCCTTTTTCGAGGGACGTGGTCTCACCGCTCTCTGAGCGTATTCGAATCTCTCGAATGCTATCGCTCTCGACTGTGAAGACTTTATCTTTGGCTTCTTCTTCGTAAGATGCTGGCCGCTCAGACTCAACGAAGTATATATAAGCGCCTAAGCCGAGTAACACGGCGGTGATGATTGTAAGGGATCGAAATCCTCTCATTACCGTCTCTGCCACCAATTATAAATACCCAATATAATCACCAGGCCAGGAATAATAAACATGGCGAGTAAATTGACTCGTTGTTGTTGACCAGCTGTTAGTGTGATTCGACGATCTTCTGGTTCTCTAGCACGAATTGCTATTAGGTTTTCTTGCTCTGCGAGCCAATTAACGGTATTCAGAAATAGATCTCTGTTTCCCTGGATACCTAGTGCAAAGTTGGCGGCAAAATCAGAGTCACCGATTACCGTTATCCGTGTCTCAGGTTCGGGTTCTTGTTCGTCGCTTTCGCTGGACGCATTCTCTTCACTTGACGCGGTTTCCGTGCTTTCGATTTCTGTCTCAGTGGCGCTTGTGGACTCTTCTGGCGATGACGATATGTCGAGATCAGGATCGGCTGTCGGTGTGTAATCGACTGGGTTAACCCTTGCTGTTATTGCTACGCCGATCGAAATGGGACCCTCTACATCGCCTTGATCAACCTCTAGTGCGACCTCGCTACTGGCGGTTAATCGGACGAAGTCTGTTTCAGCCCAGCTTCTCGGACCTGTCTCGATGAAGGTTTGAGCAATGCGACTGGCTTTCCCACTTGTAACGCTTTTAACAGAGCGCGCCATTGGATAAGCTGTCATGTACGAGAATCGTTCTGTAATGGCGTGTGGTGGGTACTGCGCCGCAACAGGCACAGTAGCGTCGGTACCAAGAATTTGACCCATTCCGCTTACGTCTACGACCACGTTCCTCCCGATTTCGACGTTCCATTCTTCGAGCAGATTTAGGAGGTTGGGAAGTTGGTCGCTGTCGGTGTTAGCGGGAGGATCGATTAAAAATAAGGCATTACCGCCATCATCAAGATAGGTTCTTAGAAGGTCATTGTCGTTAGGAATGACATCAGTTGGCGGGCCCGCAACAACAAGAACAGCCGCGTCTGCTGGTAGTTCGCCTGTTTGTCCTATCACTAAGGATTCGAAGGTGAAATTATCACCTGTGAGTGCTCCAGCGATGGAGTTGTAGCCGTCGCGATCAGCGCTGCCAGTGTCTTTTTCTCCGTGGCCGCCGACGAAGTAAACTTTCTTTTCTTGCCCTTCTATAACTTTAATGAGTGCGTTTGTCAGGTCTTGTTCTAGATCTGAAGCAACGCGCTCGATGCGCCCTTCATATTCAAATACGATCGTGCCGTATGCTTGTATTTGATATTCGCGTGCGGCCGCCGGTTCTCGGTCGAGGTCTATGTATTCACTAGATAATTGGGTTGTGAGGTGAGAGTATTGATCCAATCGTAAACGATATCGATCAAATTCTTCTTCACGTGTAAATACTTTAGCTGTAACTGGCGCATCAAGATTTTCGAGGACTCGGCGGGTTTGTTCTGAGAGACTAAACTGTTTTGCTGCTGTGAAATCCCAGCGTCGGCTTTGACGTGAGGCGATATAGTTAATAGCTACCAGTATGCCTATTACAACGACGATGCTAACGGTGGTAATTGAGCCGAGTTTCGCTTGTCGACCGGCCAAGACCTGGACGATGCGCCGCCATTGCCCCAGTATGTAGATCAATGTGCAGGCTAATCCGCCGATGGCTAAGCCTCTTGAGAGTTCTCTCGAGTCAGGTTGTAGAAACCAAACCGCGACACCAGCGCATACCAATGCGGTGCCTAGCCAGCCGATTGTATCTAGAATTTTATTAATCATGTGTTAGTGATTAGGTTTTGCTTATCCGCGCCATCGCTCGCTGTCGACGGATTTAGCAGTAAGAAATAATCCGAAAGTTATGAAACTTAAGTAGTAGATGACGTGTTTTGTGTCTAAGACGCCGATCGCGAAATCATCGAAATGTTGCGTAATGGACAAGTAAGAAACAACGGCTTGTGTCGTTGGTCCACCGAAGGAACTTAACCAGTTCAAAACCCACAAGAGTAGTAATGTGGCGAATGTGATCATGCCAGCTACGATCTGATTCTTAGTGAAACTAGAAATCAGTAGTCCGATCGAGATGAAGCTTCCTCCCATCAGTAGCAGTCCAAGATAGCCCACGAGAATTGGAGAGAATTCTGGTTCTCCGTATATGAAAAGAATAATGATGTAGGGAGTTGTAACTAGTAGCATTAGACTGTAAAGTCCGAGAGCTCCAAAAAATTTCCCTAAGATAATTTCGAGGTCAGTGACCGGTGAGGTCAAGAGTAGTTCGATAGTGCCTGACCGTTTTTCCTCTGAGTAGGTACGCATTGTGATCATCGGAAGGACGAACAGGGCGACGACGCTAGCATTACTGAGTACAGGTCTAATCAGTTGCAAATTTATATTTACTGAAGAGGGCCCCATTTGGAATTGTTGGAGTTGCATGCTTTGCTTCACGAAAAAGTCAAGTATAGCGGTGTAGAAGAAGCCAAAGAGTGCTGCGAAGAGGCCAATGATGACATAGGCTGTTGGTGAAGAGAAGTAGGATCGAAGTTCTTTGTCCGCGATCGCCAAGATGTTACTCATGTGCCACCTCGTCTAAGCTTTTCTCGGAGTCTGATGTGGGGACTCTTTGATCTTCGTCTTCTTGAATGTCAGGTTTTTCTGGGTCGCTCTCATCTGTAGTCAGATGAAGAAAGACCTCTTCGAGACTCATTCGAAGTGGACGTAGTTCTAGCAGCCCCCAACCTTCTGTGATGACTGCTTGAGATAGGTTTCTCCGAATATCCTCACCGGTCATACTTTCGACCTCGCACTCGACGATTCCTTCGTTGCGCTGGGAGACAATGGCACGTTGGACTCCAGGAACTCCACTGAGTGTCGGAACAGGATCGTCATGTGTGGCAATTTGTAGGTAGATTGTTTCTTCCCCTCGGAGTCGATGAGTGAGATTCTCTGGGGTATCTTCAGCTACTAGGCGGCCATTATTGATGATAACTACTCGCTGACACGTTTGTGATACTTCTGGAAGAATGTGTGTACTGAGAATAACCGTATGGTCCCCGGCTAAGCTAGTGATGAGTTCGCGTGTTTGAATAATTTGATTGGGGTCAAGTCCTGCGGTGGGCTCATCAAGAATTAAAACCTCTGGATCGTGCAACAGTGTTTGGGCGAGTCCAACGCGTTGTCGGTAGCCTTTAGAAAGTTTGCCACAATGTCGATCGGCCATCTCGTTGAGACGGACCCGTTCCATCGCTTCTGCAATTCGGCCAGTGCGTTCACTTCTCGGGATACCCTTGATGCGGGCCACAAACTGTAGGTACTCCCGTACTGTCATTTCTGGATACAGGGGTGGCGTTTCGGGTAAGTAGCCTGTCCGACGTTTAGCCTCTATGGGCTGCTCAAAGACATCGAAACCAGCTACCATTGCCCGCCCTTCGGTGGCTGGCATATACCCAGTCAGGATACGCATTGTAGTTGTTTTTCCTGCGCCATTCGGGCCGAGAAAGCCTAGGATTTCTCCGCGTTCCACCTTAAAGCTGATGTCCTGTACGGCTGTAACTCGTCCGTACCTTTTCGTAACGTTTTTGACCTCGATCACAATGGTCTCCGTAGTGGCAAATTAGGATTCCGAGCATTCACAGAAACGCTAATTGGTAACGAATAGATCAAACCCCGCCATTTTAAAGGCGAGGCGAATATCGTAGTTCCTACAAGGAAAATCGGTCAATACTTTTTATAGTTAAAAGGGTTTTGTTGTTTTTGTTGGTGGACGGATTCCATTTAATCCGTTTGGTGTATCTGTCGTGTCAGAGATTTCGTATCGATGAAGTCATTAATCGATGCCTGGTCAGCTGGGCTGATTTTTTCGAATTGTAATCCCATGCTACCCCGTCGGTCACTCCAGGCCACCCTGGCTTCGGCATCTATGTTGTGACTTGTACCTGGTAGGCGAAATTGCAAGGAGGCTTTTGTAGTTTGGCCGAGAGGATTTAGGGTTCGAAGGGCGACACCGCCTTTGCTGAGATTGAGCGTTGTGGCTGTTACGATAGTTTTACCAGTACGATAACTCACTGGAAGGCTTATTACGACACGTGCGCTGGAACGCCTATTAAAGTTATCTGGGAATAGGTATGGAGTAAGCGTTGTCCGGATGGCTTCGACACTACTGTAGTCGTTAATGTAGCCAGCTACTTCCAATTTTGCCAGTTCACGAATCTGTTCGGCATTCTCGACTGTACTACTTAGAATGAGTATGGGGATCTTCCCCGCGCCTATTTTTTTTAATGAACGAACAAAATCTATGCCATCTGAGTCTCGTAATTTAAGACTGAGGATGAGTAGATCGAGCTCTGTGAGTCTTGCAGAAACACATTCGAGTAGCTCGTCGACAGTTTCCACTAGCACTACTTGGTGCCCTGTGTTTTCAAGCGCAGAGATGAAACGCACATGAACCGATTCACGAGCTTCGGCAACCGCCACAGTTTTGCTGATGATATCTTGACTCACCACACTGATTGTATCTTGAAGTGGTGCAATTCGTGTTAGATGCGTTGCAGTCACTTTCAGACTCTAGCTATAATTTTTCCCGTATCGCACGTCTCCTTAGTCTTGTAGAATCATCTTATTCGGTCGCTGTACGTGGAGATTCAAATTAAGGAACTTTGGGCTAATGAGTAGAGTCAGTTTTGATCAGCCAGACAGTTCGAGGAATAAGCCCGAGTTCGGCAGTCGGGTTTTAGACCCAAAAGAGCGAGCTCTTTTTGAACTAATTGCTGACATGAGCTCGGTTGTTGTTGCATTCAGTGGGGGTGTGGATAGTGCGTACCTGGCGTATGCGGCCTCAAGTGTTCTTGGACAGCGGGCACTTTGTGTGACTGCTGACAGCCCTAGTTATTCAGAACACCACCGCAAGCTTGCTCGCGAGATTGCTGAGGATTTGGTTCTACACCACGAAGTAATTAGGACGGATGAAGTCAAGAAGCCGGAGTATCGAGCCAATCCTGTTAATCGTTGTTTCCATTGTAAGGACGAACTCTATACTCGTTTGACGGCTCTAGCTCATGAGCGGGGTAT
>CAZQMT010000058.1:4459-12336 GCA_964594555.1 uncultured Vicinamibacterales bacterium | reverse complement strand
GTTAGAGAGCGAAGGGTTGTGCTCTCTGGTTGTCTTCGTCCTGAGAATGTTTGTGAGGCGATTATAATGGTTGCTCCTTACGCTGTTGATGTTTCGTCTGGGGTTGAAGATCGTCCAGGAATTAAAAATCATGAACTGGTAAGAGCATTTGTGAAGGCAGTTCAGCGATAGGATTGAGCGTTGTGACAGATCAGAGCCCTAAAAAAAATTACGGAATTCCAGAATTTGGGCGTCGAGATCCATTGGCACGTGGATATTACGGGCCCTATGGGGGGCAGTTTGTTCCTGAGACCCTGGTCGAGCCAATTGCCGAGCTTGAGCGGAATTATTTCAATTTTCGGAACGATCCAGCTTTCCGTGCTGAGTTAGAACGCCTATTAGCGGAATATGTTGGACGCCCGACTCCTTTGTTTCGAGCCGATCGATTTTCGGCCGAATTCGGTGGTGCTCAGGTGTATTTTAAGCGTGAGGATTTGACGCATACCGGTGCACACAAAATTAATAATGCCCTGGGACAAGCTTTGTTGGCTTTGCGTATGGGAAAACAAAGGATCGTAGCGGAGACTGGTGCTGGTCAACATGGAGTGGCTTCTGCTACCGCAAGTGCGCTTCTTGGTTTGTCATGTCAGATTTATATGGGAGCTGATGACATGAAACGCCAGGCCCTAAACGTGTTTAGGATGGAGTTGCTTGGCGCCTCAGTAGTTCAGGTAGACAGTGGTAATAGGACTTTGAAGGATGCAATTAACGAAGCCATGCGTGATTGGGTGACGAATGTTCGTAGCACTCATTACTTATTAGGATCAGTGTTAGGCCCACATCCCTATCCGCTAATGGTACGTGAATTTCAGTCGGTTATTGGTCTTGAAGCGAGACAGCAGTTTCTTGATCAAGCTGGTGTTCTGCCTGACGTTGTTGTGGCATGTGTTGGTGGGGGTAGTAACGCGATAGGGATTTTTGATGGTTTTCTTGAAGATGAAGGTGTCCGTCTAATTGGCGTAGAAGCTGGTGGAGAAAAAATTTCTCGCGGACGACATGCTGCCAGGTTTACTGGCGGCAGTGTTGGCGTCCTTCACGGAACAAAAACTTACGTATTACAAGACGATTCTGGAAATGTTGAAAAGACTCATTCTGTTTCAGCAGGTCTCGACTATGCTGCCGTTGGACCTGAACATGCCTGGCTACGTGAGACGTCACGGGCGGAGTATAAGTTTGTTTCAGATAAGGAAGCGCTGGAAGGGTTCTATGCGCTGGGCCGTCTTGAGGGGATCCTTCCAGCACTCGAAACTGCTCACGCGGTTGCTTATACTTGCCAACTTGCTAGAGAGCTTGGAAAAGATAAGACGATTCTCGTGAATCTTTCGGGACGAGGGGATAAGGATGTAGAAGCAATTTGCCGGCTAGGTAAAGAAAAGTAATGGGAAATGTCTAGGATTGAATCTACTTTTGCTCAGTTACGCTCTTCGGGTACGACAGGATTGGTGACATTCGTGACGGCGGGTGATCCCGATCATATGAATTCAGGAAGAATTCTACGGGCTCTGGATGACGCTGGTGCTGATATCATTGAAGTTGGCGTGCCATTTTCAGATCCTTTAGCTGATGGACCCGTGATCCAGCGAGCTTGTGAACGTGCCCTGGCTTCTGGGAGTACACTTTCTTCAACGCTGGAATTAATCGCAGAAGTTCGTTCAGATATTCGTGCTCCTATTGTTGTCTTTAGCTATGTCAATCCGATTCTTTGTCTTGGTATTGTCGAGTTTGCAAGACGTGCGGCTGAGGCGGGAGTGGACGGCGTCCTCGTACTCGATCTTCCTGTTGAAGAAGCATCTGAACTACGTGAGACGCTTGCTTCGGTAAAGATCGATATGATTTTTCTAGTCAGTCCGACGACCTCTAGTCATCGATTGCAGGTAGCCGCGACACTAGGCCGAGGATTTTTATACGGCATTTCCCGTCTTGGCGTTACCGGTGCGCGTCAGGAATTAAGAGTTGGCTGAGCGTGTACAAGCAGTAACGGCCATGCCACTTGCGATGGGATTTGGTATTGCGAGCCCAGAGCACGTCGCTGAAGTAGGCAATTTCGCTGATGCAGCGGTAGTCGGAAGTGGGTTGGTGAATGTTGTGGCTGAATCAGGAGATTCACCAGATTTACCAGATAAGGTTCGAAACTACGTGGGTTGGTTGAAAAGTGGAACCTTGAAAAAATGACACCTCGACTTATGCGAGGCTGATATATCGATGACTGGTTCGAAGCAGAGAGAGAAACCATCGGCACAAGAGCGGATTGAGGAATTACGCCAGCGTATCGATAAGATCGATAGGCAATTGGTTGGGCTTCTGAATGATCGCGCGCGTTCTGCGATGGAAATTGGAAGTCTAAAGCATGGACTCGGAATTCGGGTATACCAGCCCGACAGGGAGAAAGATGTGCTTCGACAAGTTAGGTCTATCAGTCGGGGGCCACTCACTGATGAAGTCCTGACGAGGCTTTTTGAGCGGATTATTGATGAAGTACGTCGCTTAGAGGACGAAAGCGAAGGAGATTCTGGTAATTAGCAGACACAGTGAAGTCCGAAAAGAGCAGGCGGATTTCTGGTTGAAGTCCACTCTTGTCGGTAGCGTGGTCTGTATAGGTGATTAACGAGCAAGCCATGTCTGGAGATTTTTAAAGAGTGCCTGATCGCAATTTACCGGTGATTCAACCAGGGGCTGGTTCGCAGGAGTCGGCGAAAGTTCCTGTCTTTGCACGTATCGGAATTATTGGTCTCGGTTTGATAGGTGGTTCCATCGCACTTGCCGCCAGACAAATTTGGCCATCAAGTTTAGTCATCGGCGTCGATAATAAGGAGATCCTAGAGAAGGCGATGGTGCTTCATGCCATTGATGTGGCTGCAGATAATCTAACAGTTATTTCAGAGGCCGATCTCATAATATTGGCTGCCCCTGTATGCCAAAATCTTACCCTCATTTCAGAGTTGTCAGACTATGTGCCTGGTTCGACAGTGGTTACTGATGTTGGCAGTACTAAACGAGCTATTAGTGAAGCCGCCCGATGTTTACCAGAGCGCCTTACGTTTGTAGGAGGACATCCTTTAGGTGGTGCTGCTAGGCAGGGCATCGAGCACGCGCGACCAGATTTGTTTGCGAAACGGCCATGGCTCTTTACGCCGAGCTCAGGGGGTTTTGAAGAAACCTTAGAACAGCTACATCAGTTCGTAGAGGCATTTGGGGCGCATCCTGTGTCAATGACCGTTGAGGAGCATGATGCGTTGCTCGCAAATCTAAGCCATCTCCCTCAGCTTACGATTAGTGTCATGCTGCATGTAATTGGAGAGTCTGTTGGCCGAGAGGGTTTAGCGCTCTCTGGACGTGGACTTGCTGACACGACGAGATTGGCATCGAGCCCAGCAAGCGTATGGAACGATATTTGCAGCACGAATTCTGATTTTATCGGTGGTGCTTTGGATGAATTGATTGCGGCGCTTAGTGACATACGTACGAATTTGAAATCGACAGAAGCCATAGATAAAGTCTTCGCTTCTGCGAATAAATGGCGAGAACTCTTGCCGCCTCGAGGTGGGAAGCAGTCTGGAGCTTCGTCTGTTGGGGGATAGTGGATGATGCTTTCAGCGATCAGGCTCGACAGAACGATTCTAGATGCATTGCTCTGTCATGCCACTGAATCGGTTCCAAATGAGTGTTGCGGACTTTTGATTGGGCAATCTGACGAAATTCTACATTTACGTCGAGCACGTAACGTAAATAAGAGTCCGACAAAATTTCTTATCAATCCTGCAGACCATTTTTCGGCTATTCGAGATGCCAGGTCTCTTAAGATGCAGGTGATCGGTTCGTATCACTCTCATCCGAATTCACCGGCAATACCCTCGGCTACAGATGTTGCACAAAGCGATGACCCTCATTTCTTGCAGGTGATTATTTCACCGCCAAATATTCGCTGTTACCGGATCGTAGGGGGAAGATATTTTGAAGTGCAGATTATTGTACCAGCGGTGTGAGGCGTACGCGTAGGCTTGTTTAAGTGAACGGGCGTTCGTGCTGTGAAAATTACGCTGATTTAAGAGTGGCTGAAAGCCGAACTCGATTTTGTAGAATTTTAAAATCTCACGCGCAGTCCACCACCGATTTGAAGGCCTCCAAGACCGATGGAAATAGTTCTACCGTCTGGCGCACTGAGGTCGACGGAGGCTCTGTTGTAGCGAATGGTACTTCCGGCTCCCCAGCGTTCAGAAAACATGTAGGTAGCGTCCGCTCCTACAATGAAACCCAAGTCGGTTTTACTGAGGATGGTGCTGCCAACGCTCTGAAGCGTCACAGAGCTGAATGTTTCAGCGGTTTCTGAGATGTCGCTTGCTGAAATATTGTTTGGGATCGCTTGATTGACAGTCACAAAGGATGGGCCAGCGAAGACTGTAACGTCGAGTTGGCCTTCCGTTGGAATTACCCAAGCCGCAAAGAAACTAAAAGCGCGTTCCGTGTGTTTTAGTGCAGAGGTTGTGGCTACTGCGGCACGTGCCGAGTCAAAATATAACGGGTGGGGTACATTGGCATTGATTACGACGTCGTCGCTCTGCCATAAGCTGGAGAAGCTGGCCCCAACCGCCATGTTTTTCCAAACCCTAGCGCCGCCCATTACGTCGAAGAGCATATCAGGGCCGATTGTTTGCTTGCTTTCTGAAGTGCCAGTTTGGTCGTAGAGATCGAACGTACTTACATGGCTGAAGGCTTGGGACTGAGCTTGACCAAGAAGGTTGACGTTTAGGAACCCACGCTCTTCCCATAAGAGTGCCTGGCCTTGTGCCGAATGTGCTCCTGCCACGACAAAGACAAATACCAATGTGCGGACTATCGAGAGACCTGACGGAATTTTCGTAAGAGCTGCTACTAGAAAATTCGAGGACATACTTAAGTCGCTTCCCTTTCTCTCCTATGGTGAGGCTTGGAGAGTAGCCTGACGGTGATGACAAGAGCCAGTGGTTTTCACAAATGCACGCACACACGACGGTTGGATTTCAAGAGTAATCGCATTTCCCCAACCGCTTGCAAATGGTAACATACGCGAGGTTGACGGTGAAGAGACAGGGGAAAGAATTCCATCATAAAGTTGAAGGGTGCGTTACCATATAGGGGAAGTGCCTGTGTGGGTTTTAGGTTCTGACTACACAGTTTTCGATGAATGTTTCGTGTCGAGTTGTGCTAGCAGGGATTGAGGTGAGGGACAATATGGTCTGTCGATTTAAAGAATTTGGTCTATTAGGCTTGGGACTGATGTTTACGATGATGCTGGTTGGCTGCAGTGGCGACTCAGAAACTTCTGTCTCGCCAACGGCAAGTAGCACGGTTACTGGCACCGAAGGTCAAACACTCAAAGTCACAGTGCCACTGCTTAACTCGCCGATTGACGGCGAGGAAGTTTCTTTGTTGCCGACGCTCGTCACAACCAACGCTACTGCCCAATTTGTCGAAAATGTTGAGTTGAGTCAGCAATTCCAAGTCTCTGTTGTCGATGGAGATATCGTCCATGACGTTGTTGTGCCGCAGGGGGATGAGGGCACAACGGAGTTCGAGGTGCCGGAGTCGCTCGAATACGGGGAGTCTTATCAGTGGCGTACGAGGGCTGTGTATAGTGACAATGAAGGTACATGGTCTGCCTTTGCAGAGTTTTCGACGCTGGCGCTACCAGTACCTGACCCTGAAGATCCAGATGCTCCGCCGATTGGTGACGGATCGAACATTTCAACAGTGGCCCAACTGTGTGCATTTGCCGCCACGGTCCCGTTCAACGCACTTCCGTCAAATCCGGTGCCATACCGAGATGCCATCATTGCTTATTCAGGTAATCCGAATATCGGTCTTCACCTGCGTCCAAATGGCAAGATCTCTCATGACATTGTTGCGATAAACATTCCCTCAGGGAATCAGCCACATCAAATCGTGGACGTGGTCGTAGCTTCAACGGGGTGCTGTCCTTCCCGAGGATGTCAAGATCAAACACCGACGATAGAGCGGGGCTCACGTTTTGTTACAGTGAATTAGCAGGAGAAGGTGGACCCAACGTGATCTACATGTTCTCTTGAAGGAATCATCTGGGACGGTTTCCAGGCCTTATTCGTACTTGCGTGTTGGTGGCAACCAAGGTCTTATCGTTTCGTTTAAGAATGAGTCGTATCTTGAAGTTTCCAGCCATGTTGAAGACATGTTGAGCGGTGAATCTTCGTTTAAGCGTACTTTTACCCGCTTCGTAAGGCTCGCAGTCTGAACTGTTTTCAGAAATTGTACCGTCTCCCCAGTCCCATTCGACCACCGGACAATAGTATTCCTTGAAGTCATCAGGGCCACCTGTGAGGACGCCTCGAAATGTTACTCGGGCTGGGGCAAATCCTGTGCGTGGTCTTGCTGTGAGTTTAAGTGTTGGGCGTTCATCTTTGTGAGGAGATTTCGTGATGGTGGAATTTTGTTGAATGGTCCCTGAGGATTCATGAGAGCTTGATTTCATGATGCCGTCAGAGTGACTAAATGAATCTGTTAATACCACCAGGTAGAGTAGGAACGAGCACACGCGACGAAGGTGACCAGTGCCTGGGAAGATGTTTCTTGAGCTGCCACGAGCGAATAGGTGGTCCATCAAAATTGGTCTCTAGATTTGAAAACACAGCCTTGAGTTTCACTTAGCTTACCGCAACATCGATCTTACAAGGGAATTTCGCCAGGAGCCCTATATAATTATCAGATGTCTCAAAATCATTCGTCTGTTGACACTCTCAGTTTTTCCATAGTGACCGGTACCCTGGCGGGGCTAGACGTTGAGGTGTTGTTCGTTCCTGTTTTTGAACAGGATGATCTCTCTGACGTCACAGAATTTCGGGCTGTTGCTGGTGAAGAGATCGATCGCGTGGTTTCAACTCGAGAATTCACGGGAGAGCTCCACCAGTTTTTTCAGTTGACGAGTACAAGTGAAACCTGGGGTGCAGGGCGAGTCCTGCTCGTCGGGGCAGGTCGCCGTAAAGATTTTTCACATGATCGAGCACGGAAAGTTGCGTCGGCTGTAGGACTGATGGCGCGGCGGCGTCACCTGACCAACGTAGGCATGCGATGCCGTGGGGAGTTGTCGTGTGAGGAATTCGCTCAGGTGACTGCTGAGGGCTTTGTGTTGGCAGGGTTTAATGTAGATCGGTACAAAAGTTCTGACCGGAATTCAACTCAACTCTCGACAGCTAAAATAATTATTCCTGATGGAGATGTCACTGCGCTGAATGTCTCAGTTGAAAGAGGGCGTGTGATGGGTGAGTGTTGTAACGTGGCTCGTGGGCTTGCCAATGAGCCAGGTAATATTCTCACGCCAAGGGTTTTGGCAGATCGTGCTGTAGAGATTGTTGAGGACGCTGGTGTGGCAGTCGAGGTGCTCGAAGAAGATCGACTCGATGAGCTCAATATGGGGTTGTTGATGGGTGTCGCTCGTGGAAGTGCAGAGCCCCCTCGCATGGTCGCGATGCGTCATGAGCCTGAAGGCGCGCCCAAAGCTCCCGTCCTCGGATTGATCGGGAAGGGGATTACTTTTGATACCGGAGGAATTTCGATTAAGCCCGCGGGTGGTATGGAGAGAATGAAAGACGATATGTCTGGTGGTGCGGCTGTGATTGGTGCGATGCGGGCCATCGGTATGCTCGGGGCACCCATCCGTGTCGTTGGTGTTGTGCCAATCGCAGAGAATATGCCAGGAAGTCGTGCTACCAGACCAGGTGACGTTTTGCGTGGAGCTGGGGGACAGACTGTTGAGGTTACTAATACAGACGCGGAAGGACGTCTCGTGCTCGGTGACGGGCTCTGGTACGCGCAGCAGTTAGGCGCCACAC
>CAZQMT010000058.1:0-4449 GCA_964594555.1 uncultured Vicinamibacterales bacterium | reverse complement strand
ATGGTATCGACGATCAGCCCCGATTCCGAGCGCTTGCCCTTGTCGACCTCGGCGGCCTGGGCCGCGATGGACATGTTCTTGTGCACGATGCCGATCCCACCGTGCTGGGCCATGGTGATCGCCGTCTCGTGCTCGGTGACGGTCTCTGGTACGCGCTGCAGTTAGTCGCCACACATTTTGTCGATGTGGCAACGCTTACTGGAGCATGTGTCATAGCGCTCGGCAATAGCACGACGGGGTTGTTTGGTGCCCCAGAACCTTGGGTGTCTGCAATTCGGGACATTGCAGATCGTGCGGGTGATCGTTGCTGGCAGATGCCTGTCTTTTCTGATTATTTCGATCAAATGAAAAGCGAAATCGCTGACATGGTAAACACTGGGGGACGGCCAGCGAGTTCCATTACAGCGGCACTTTTTATAAGTCAATTCGCCGGTGGACTCCCATGGGCGCATTTTGATATCGCTGGTACGGCGTGGAATGAGGAAGCACGACCCTATTTACCAAAAGGGCCGAGTGGGGTTTGTGTTCGAGCGTTGACGGAACTGGCCTTTACGAGCGACGAGTGGTCTCAGGTTTGATGATACGTGTTTAGTTCTGAAGAGTTTCAGCGGAGAGAATGCCGAGTAATATAGTTGCGTTTACCGGGTGAACATCGTTGACTGTGATGTGATTTCTTCGGTTGTGGTGTTGTGCTGAAGTGATCGGCGTGGCCAAAGTTGCCGAATTGCAACGAATATACCACCGGCCGTTACGCCGAGTAGAATTCCCGCTAAAACTAAGACCCCAATTAGTCCGATTGAGGCAATTAAAATATCTGCGACGCCGGTTTCAGGCGTGAACTCGCTTATGACCTCTACGACCATTGGAGTGGGTTGGTTTTGGTGCATGTGGACTCGATCATAGCATGATAGAGAATCAAGAAATTTTTGTTTTGTGCGCTAGAAGGTTTCGGTTGTTTCGAGATTCTTTTGCAGGGAATCTCGATAGATCAGAATAGCATCGAGTAAAGCCTGAGCTGCGCGTTGTCGATATGTATCAGTCTGTAGAAGGCTGGATTCAATCTCGTTGGTGACGAAAGAAATCTCAGCTAAGACACTAGGCATTTTAGCGCCAATTAATACTACAAACGGAGCCTGCTTAACTCCGAGATTCCTGAGCTGATTATGTTGAGGGCGAAGACGGTGGAACATGGAATTTTGCACCATTTGTGCAAAGTCACGTGATTCGTCAAGTTTGTTGTTTAGGGCTATGGTCTGAACGATATCTGTAAGATTTCGCATTGCTTGCCCGGAGGCTGAGTTTTCACGGGCTGCAACTGCCACTGATACAGGGTCTGTGGTGAAATTAAGATAGTAAGTTACGATGCCGCCGGATTGAGGTTTTAACCTAGCGTTGGCGTGGATCGAAAGGAAAAGATCTGCATTCTCTCTGTTGGCAATGGCGGTTCGTTCTTTAAGGGGTACAAATCTATCGGTACGGCGAGTCATGATTACCTCGAAACCCGGCTTTGTCATGAGGAGTTCGTTGAGCCGTAGGGCAACGTCTAGAGCGATTTCTGATTCCACAGCCCCTCTGCCGATAGCGCCGGGATCATGTCCTCCGTGACCGGGATCGATTACTATTCGAGAGATTCCTAGTCCAAGTTGTCGCGCTAACGAAATGTCTCCGTTTGGGTTTTTTTCGATGGGCGTAACTTTTTGATTTGCTACGATTGTTTTTGGTCTTTCTGGGTCGAGAACACAGTCGATACCTAGGCGGAAAGGGTCGTAAAGGGAAAAAACTGTATATAGAGAAATACCGGCCATGTCGATTACGATTCTTGTAGTGTTGCCGACGTGTTGGCCAAGACGAATTTCAGGAACTGCGGCGTAATCGTTATAGATTAACTGTGAGTTAATGAGACCTGGAACGGGCTTAGCGCCTTTTAAATCAAAAAAGATACGGGCTGGAGCTTCGAGTCGTTCTTCTAGATATTGGACTTCCGCATCCATTTCAACGGTGATCCGAATTACCTCGCCAATCTTTGAACGAGTAATATTTTGGATCGTTGCTAGGTCAGGCCTTGAAGGAGATTTTCGTATTCGATGGGGCTCTACCGCTAACGCTCTTTGTGAAGGTGTGGTGCTTGTTGTGCCGAAAGATTTTCGAAGTCTTGATACACGGTTCAGGAGTGCGCTGGTTGGGTATTCACTTTCGAGCCATTCGAGCATTCGTAGCCCGGTTCTTCTGTCTAGTTCACTGTCGTACTGCTGATAGGCTTTGAGTGCTAGGTTCGCGCCTCGCCAAAGTGCGTCGTCACTGTAGCTACTGTGTGGATAACGTCGTACTATCTCATCGTAGTTGCTGATAATTACTCGAAATTGTCGAAGTGTCGAAGCGGAGCCGCCGATTTTTTTTTCGTGTGCGACGACAGTTTCATAGCTCACCCGTGGTGAGCCAGGAGCGTTAGAGACCGTTTGATTTGGTAGGCCTAATCCGGTGAGCAGTATCAGTGCAATCGCTGTCATTTGATTGTTGTGTTTTACCTGAGTTGTTTGTCTACTTCGTCGAAGTAGTCTTTGCTTACGAGAACTTCTCGAGCCTTTCCTCCAGTCCCTTGGGAGATCAAACCTTCAAGTTCCATCATGTCAATTAGACGGGCTGCACGACTAAAGCCAACACGTAGACGGCGTTGAAGATAAGAGATTGAAGCTTGGCCAGATGATACGATAATCCGAGCTGCCTGGTCGTATAGTTCATCTTCGAGGCCGACGGGCTCTACGGGTTTTTCATCAGTCGTGATTGTCTTGTCGTAATTGGGTTCGCCTTGTTTTCGAAGGTAACTTGCTAGCCTGGCGCTCTCTTGTTCAGAGATATACGAACCGTGCAATCGCATGAGTCGAGATGAAGAAGGAGGAAGGAAGAGCATGTCGCCTTTTCCAAGAAGGCGTTCTGACCCATTTGAGTCAAGGATGGTTCGTGAATCTGTTTTAGATGCGACCCTAAAGGAAATCCTTGAGTTCAGATTCGCCTTAATTAATCCTGTAATAACGTCAACTGATGGACGTTGAGTTGCGAGGATAAGATGTATCCCGACAGCGCGAGCCATTTGGGCCAATCGAGCGATAGATTCTTCGACTTCGTTTCCTGCGACCATCATTAGATCAGCGAGTTCGTCGATGACAACGACAATGTAGGGGAGAGGTTTCTGTTCGTCTGTCTCAGAGTCTTCTTGGCGATTGCTACGTGTATCTTTTTGTATGCTGCTGTCGATGCTGACGTTTCTGTTGTATTGCTCGATATTACGCACTCCTAGACTGGCCAGTGTTTTGTAACGTCCCTCCATTTCCTTGACGGCCCACCTTAATGCGTTTGCTGCTTGTTTTGGGTCGACGACTACTGGAGTCATGAGATGAGGGATGTCTTCGTACATCCCAAGTTCGAGACGTTTCGGATCGATCATGATTAAGCGAACTTGGTCTGGCGTGGCCCGATACAGAATGCTCGTGAGCATGGCGTTTACTGAAACTGATTTCCCTGTGCCTGTGGCGCCGGCAATCAATACGTGTGGCATGGTGGACAGATCGGTTACATATGGTTCGCCATGTATAGTTTTTCCAAGGGCCAGGGTTAATTTTGAATCTGAGTGTGTATAGGTTTCAGATTCGAGTAGCTCGCGCAGCGAAATTTGTTCGCGAATTTGATTGGGTATCTGAATTCCGACTGTTGACTTGCCTGCGATTCTTTCAATTAAGACTGACTCGGCCTTCATCGCGAGAGAGAGATCTTCTGCGAGGCTTGTGATTTTTGCGTATTTTACTCCTGCGTGCGGTTTGAATTCGTATGTGGTCACAACTGGACCCGGATGGATTTGCACGACGGCCCCGTCGACAGAGAATTCTCGACATTTTTCTTCAAGAAGACGGGCCCCGTCCATTAACTCACGTTCATTAATCTTACTTTCTTTTTTTGGTGAATTTAGTAGGGCGAGGGGCGGCAAGTTAAAACTGTCACTACGACGTTCGGCTGGAGATTTACTAGCGATTTTACGCGCGCGAGTGGAAGGTTTCACGGTTTTTGTTTCGATCGGTTTCTGGCGGATAAGAGGATTTTTTTTCTCGAGTTTTATATTTGAAGAATTTTCCGTTTCAGGTTTTGGTAAGTTAGGCTGAGACAGAGGCAATTCTTGTTCTTTGGATTCGGATAAGATGTCAGGCTGGGGTTTAGACTCTGGCATGTTAGTGCGAAGCAGATGCTTCTTTACGATCTCTTGCCGTTTCCGTTTTCGTTTTCGTTGGGCATTCCAGTTTTGGAATGATTCAAGGATGACGACTGCGCGTTTCTTGCTTCCCGTGATAGCCGTCGAAGAGAGTCTTCCGAGAGATATTTGAGTGGTTAGGATTATCGCGAGAAAGAGCAGGGTGAACAGGAATATAATTGATCCAGCACGATTTAAGTATGTGGCTAAGA
>CAZQMT010000057.1:0-12359 GCA_964594555.1 uncultured Vicinamibacterales bacterium | reverse complement strand
GATGATGAGCTGGGTGAAAATCAGCTTTGTATAAGAGCGTGTGGACTAAGTAGGAGGGAAAATATGGACCGCATTGTACTAGCGTATTCGGGTGGGCTTGATACCTCGGTGGCTATTCCGTGGTTGGCCGAGAATTATAGTGCTGAAATAATTGCCGTGACGTTAGACCTCGGTCAGGGCAAAGAACTGGAAGATGTCGGAAATCGTGCACGAGCTGTTGGTGCTGTTCAGGTTCATGTGATCGACATCCGTGACGAATTTGTCAAAGACTATGTTTTGCCATCGTTGCGAGCTGGTGCGCTCTATGAGGATCATTACCCCATGGCTACGGCGCTGGGACGACCGCTTATCGCTAAGAAACTTATTGAGGTGGCCGATCAAGAAGGAGCTACTTCCATAGCGCATGGTTGTACGGGGAAGGGTAACGATCAGGTGAGAATTGACGTGTCGGCGAGAGCGTTAAATCCAGACATTCATGTTGTGGCTCCTGCCCGAGAGTGGGGAATGACGAGACCTGATGAGATTGCTTACGCTGCTTCACGGGGAATACCGGTGCCTGTGACGGTCGAGAGCCCGTACAGTACGGATAGTAACCTTTGGGGGCGATCGATTGAATGTGGGATTCTTGAAGATCCCTGGGTCGAACCTCCCGAGGAGATCTATGAGCTGACGCAGTCACCTGCCGATGCGCCGGACGATCCTACTTATGTCGATATTGAGTTTGAAGCTGGTATACCTGTGAGCTTGAATGGTTCAGGTTTGGGGCCAAAAGAGATAATATCAGTTTTAGCAGCTGAAGCTGGGCGGCATGGTGATGGGCGTCTAGACATGGTTGAAAATAGGCTGGTTGGTATTAAGTCACGGGAGATTTACGAAGCCCCAGCTGCTGTTGTGCTGCACATGGCGCACCGTGCTCTAGAGGCCCTAGTGATTCCTCGAGACTTGGATCGTCTTCACCGCCAATTGGGTTGTGTCTATGCGGATCTTGTTTACAACGGACTTTGGTTTACGCCTTCTCGTGAGGCGATTGACGCGTTTGTGAACAACGTCCAAGGGAGGGTTACCGGAAGGATACGTGTAAAGCTTTTCAAGGGAAATTGTTCTGTGGTGGGTCGTCAATCGCCCTTTGCTCTCTACAATCAGCAGCTGGCAACATATGATGAGGGCGATCTTTTTGACCACAGTGCTGCTGAAGGATTCATCAAGATTTGGGGCCTTCCTCTCGAGACTGCTGCGCGGTTAGCAGCGCTCACAAACACCGAGGATGATGGCAAGTGAAATTCTTTTAGAAGCCGGAGCGTAAAACTTATGCCAACGTTGTGGTCCGGTCGTTTCGATGGAACGCCAGACGAGTTAGTGTTTAGCTTTGGTGCTTCGTTTGGCTTCGATCGACGTCTATTTAAAGATGATATTACGGGGAGTATTGCGTGGATCGAGGCGCTCGAGTGTGCGGGGGTGGTCTCGTCTACCGATAAGGATGCTATTGTGTCTGGACTCCGTGAAATCCTGAAGCGTGGCTTACAGGACCCAGCATTTATATCGGGCGAGGATGAGGACGTACATTCGTTTGTTGAACGTCAGTTGGTTCAAAAGATTGGCGATACGGGAAAGCGGCTTCACACCGGGCGCTCTAGAAACGAACAGGTCTCGCTTGATCTCAGGCTCTACCTGAAGCGCCGTATACCGATTGTACAGAAAGCACTATTAGATTTACTTGGTAGACTGGCTGACTGCGCTGATTCCATGGGGTCCGCTGTGATGCCCGCCTATACTCATATGCGCCGTGCACAACCAGTTCTTGCCGCGCATTTTTTTCTCGCACATGTGGCAGCCCTTCGTCGGGATTATGAGCGTTATACGAACGTACTCATCGAGACAGATACTCTGCCCTTGGGCTCTGGCGCAGTAGCGGGGACGAATTATTCCATTGATACGAAGGCATTAGCGACGCGTCTGAGATTTTCTCGGATTGCTTTGAATAGCATTGATGCCGCGGCTGACCGGGATTTCGTATCAACTTTTCTTTACGCCACAACGCTAACGATGGTGCATCTGAGCAGGCTGGCGGAAGATCTCATCTTGTTCACAAGTGAGGAGTTTGGATTTTTTGAGTTGGCAGACGATGTGGCAACCGGTAGTAGTTTAATGCCTCAGAAAAAAAATCCTGATCCGCTTGAACTCGTACGTGGAAAATCTGGACGGGTTCTTGGATATTTGACTGGTTGGCTGATGTCCTTGAATGGACTTCCGAGTGGTTACAACAAAGATCTCCAAGAGGACAAGGAAGCCATTTTTGATGCTGAAGCGACCGTGCTTGGTGCCTTGGATACAACGGGTAGGGTTGTAAGCGGTTTAACTTTGAACAGGGATTGCGCAGAAACTGCGGCGTCAGGTTTATTACTGGCGACCGAAGCTGCCGATTATTTGGTGGAGTGTGGCATGCCGTTTCGTCAGGCACATGAGGTGATCGGTCGTCTCGTTCGGTGGTTGACCGATCGGGATAGAGATTTCGATTCACTGAGTTTAAAAGAGTGGCAGCAATTTAGTGATTTGTTTAATATTGATGTACAAAAGCGTGTAACCACGTCTTCTGCAATCGAATCCAAGTGTACGCCGCAGTCAACGAACCCGGATGCTGTGTCTTCGGCGTTGTCGGAACTTCGTGTTTGGTTGGGAAGTCTGACTGACGCTTCTGTCGATCAAGAGCCATGAATTAAAACGTCAGAGAATGTTTGTAATGAACAAGCTTTGGTTGACAAGCTGGACCTAGTGCGCCAATCATCAGATGAGTCCTTGCAACTAACAGTCCCGCCGGGCTCCAGTTTTTTGGCAATTTGTGGTGGAACTTCTACGGATCGAAAGTTTGATTCAGGTAATATTCAGACCGGTTGTGGCCGGACAAGGTTAGATAAAATTTGTTGTGCTCGTTTGTAATGTTATCCGTTCTTGGTGGCACTGCGGCGTGTCGTGAGCTTTAGTCCGCCCACCACAGGTCAGTTTTGGTTCGTGTCTTCTGGGAGAAAGTGATGATTAAATTTAGGTGGTGGACTGTTTTTATGGTCGTTCCTATCCTGATAGTGACGGTGTTTCTCGCCATGCAAATTACTGAAGGTTGGCAGACGGTGGATGTGCCGATGGACGATACCGCCATGTCAGACAATTCGGTCGTTGCCGAGGTTGGTGAACGCAAGATCCTGTTACGAGAACTCGATCAATTGGCTCTGCAACTTGACGCCGGTGATTTCCAAGGCATGCAGCTCAAGCAGGCCCTGTATGAGGCTCGTCGACAATCTTTAGATAGACTCATTGCAGAACAACTCTTAGATACCGAGGCCGCTTCACGTGGGATTACCAGAAATCAGCTTGTTTCGGACGAGATAACATCAAAAATCCAGTCTGTGACCGACGCTGATGTCGAGCTCTGGTATAACCAAAATCGGCAACGGGTTGGAGAAGCTACGGTGGATCAGGTTCGAGATCAGATTAGTTCACTTCTCCAGCAGGAGAAAAATATTCAGGCAGGGAGATCGTTTATCGAACGTTTGCGGGCCGAAGGTAACATTCGGATGCTCCTTGAGCCGCCACGTACTGAGGTTAGAGTGGCTGCTAATGATCCGACGATGGGGCCAGAGGGAGCTCCAATTCAGATCATTGAATTTTCAGATTTTCAGTGACCATTCTGTGCTAGGGTCGGTCCGACCCTAAAGAGAGTTCGTGAGACTTACGGCGATCAGGTCAGGCTCGTCTTTCGTGACTTCCCGTTGCCAAATCACACCGAGGCTTTTGTAGCAGCTGTAGCTGCCCAATGTGCGAACGATCAAGGAAAGTTCTGGGAGTACCACGATCAACTGTTTGCTAATCAGACGGCTCTAAGTGTGGAAGCTCTTGAGCAGTATGCTGTTGAGATAGGTCTAGAACTGGCGCGCTTCAACGAGTGCTTAAATACGAACGAACATGAAGCAGATGTCAGAAAAGATATCGAGGATGCTCAAACTTATGGAGTGACCGGAACCCCAGCGTTCTTCGTTAATGGTCGATTTCTTTCTGGGAATCAGTCCTACGAGACGTTTAGGGAAGTTATTGACGATGAACTTCAACGTTCTGATCTACGGTAAAAGCTCCCAGGGGAGTGAGATCTACGATTAGTTTTGTTCGTTCTGTATTTGGATGCCAACCAATTTATTTGGGCTAACATGTGTTTCGTAAGTACCGGAGTCTTGTGAAAGTATTTGATTGCCCGTTCGATAGTTGCTCTGCTAGACTCTCCAGCCGGGCTTACTGCCATCCTATACATTTTTCTATTCGCGAGGAAGTTAATGGAACAGCGCCAGCCAAGGCTTGGTGACATACTGGACGATTACTGTCCACAGGAAAAACGCATCACCAACCACGCTGTTGTAGCCATGCTGGGTGAAGAAATCCAGCAAACGCGCTGTGTGACGTGTGAAGATGAACACCCTTACAAGTCTGCGAAGGTGCCGGCCACGCGGCGACGTAGGAACCCGAAGTTAAAGTCACTATCGTCAAGTGCGTTGTCCGGTAATGGGGAAAGTTCTGGAGTTAAGGTGGTACGCGTGAAAGGTGATGGAGGAGAAACGAGTTCGCTGTCTCATGCTTCGGAATCGCCTGAGTCTCTTCCTGAGTTAGACGTGTCTGAGACTGAACCCACTCTTGATCCTGAGGAGTCCGTGCATCGTCCTCTGATTCGTGCCACGCTTCCGCGACCCGAGCATGCCCCTCAGTCTCGTCAACTTCCCGAATTCACAGTTCGTCAGAAAAACTCTTGGGATGACGAAGAACTTGCTGACAAATCCCCACGTAGTCATTCACAGAACCAAGGTCGTGGGAGTGGAAAACGCCAGCCACGCCGAGATCGATCCATGCATAGTCGGAACAATGGGAAGGAGCGTTCTGGTATGTTCGGTAATCAGTCAAGTGTTAGCACGCCCAATCGGAAGCAGCGAACTTCCCAGGGACGCCGAAAAAAATCTGTAAACCAACGTAAAAAACGTTCAGAGTAGTCGTGTTAAGTCTCACAAAAATGTAGAACATCTCGTTCGGTTGATTATGGGACAGTCCAAAGGAGCATGACGAATCCTTTCCGTTCATTCATAAACGTGAAATATCACAAAAAGTTTACATGGCGTAGAAGGCCGCAGGGAAATCTGTGTCTTGACTTAAGACTCACATCGGCGTTAAAAGGAACAAATAATGGGTGAACTCTCTGGAAAACATGGCCTCATAGTCGGTGTTGCTAATAAGCGTTCGATTGCATGGTCAGTTGCGCAGGCTGTATCGAAGGCTGGTGCTCGTCTAGCATTGACTTATCAGGGTGAACGTCTTGGAGAGAATGTACGAGATCTTGCTGGAACGCTTGATGAAGCGCTCGTTTTGCCTTGCGATGTGTCGCTTGATGCTGATATTGCTGCGGTATACAAGCAGATTGAACGTGAATTCGGCGGTCTCGATTTTATTTTGCATGCTGCGGCTTTTGCGCCGCGTGAGGCGCTTTCCGAACCCTTCGTACAAACTGAACGTGATGCGTTTCGACAGGCTTTGGACGTTAGTGCATATTCGCTAGTGGCGTTGGCACGCGGAGCTATGCCTCTGATGGAACGACAAGGAGGAGGAAGTATTCTGGCTCTGACGTACCTAGGCAGCGAGCGTGTTTTTCCCAACTATAACGTAATGGGAGTTGCTAAGGCTGCACTTGAGTCAACAGTACGTTATTTGGCTAGCGATCTTGGCCCACAGAATATTCGTGTAAATGCGATTTCGGCGGGTCCGATACGTACCTTAGCGGCTGCTGGAATTTAGGGTTTCAGAAATATTCTTCAGCTTTACAGAGAAAGGGCTCCTCAGCGTCGGAATGTCCATGCCGCTGAAGTAGCTGACGCAGCAGTTTTCTTACTTGGGTCGAAAGGTCGTGCTGTTACTGCGGAAGTGCTTGTTGTTGATGCTGGCTATCGAGCAATGGGAATGTAGGTAGTTGTGCGCACGGTTCACGTTTCCCTCGGTTGATGATCACAATAATTGATGGAATCCACTTGCAGTTGTTCTACTGGAACTAATTCCGTGTATTGCTATGTCTTGGTCACTGTTTCCTAAATGGCGGCGTCTTCGGGGTGTACTTATTCGAGTTGCATTTGACCGTAGGACGGCTGCATTCTCAGGTATCACCCTGGCTCTATTCTCCGGGTTGCTTCTGGTTCGAGATTATGTTTGGGAAACTTGGATAACCGATGGTCTTGGACTGATTTTCGGCGCTACTGGGGCTGCTTTGGTTGTAATGGCTTTGTGGGGTGGCCGGCCGGATTGGACTGATTTTGATCAAAGTTCTTAATGCGGCCTGTTGGTCTTTCGTCGACTTGTGAAGTTACTAAGTGATTGATTGATAGAATTTATGTCGTGATTGTTCTAAGCGTTCGTATGGGTTGTCTTTGAGATTTCTCACGTGTCGAAAATACGAACATTAACCGTAGCTGGATTTAGAAAACATACGAGACTTACTCGTATCCTAAAACTCAGGTTGGATGACCAGCCTTTTCGTTACAAGGCAGGACAAAGCGCTAGAGTTGGTGTTACTGGTCAGGCAGAACGAAGACCGTTTTCGATTGCTTGCTCACCAGAATCGGCACGTCGTGACGGTTTCCTTGAGTTTCTAATCGGTCTGCATCCTTCGGGAAAGATCGGTCCACATCTTCGGAGTATACGCAAAGGGGCACTCGTCGATTTGGAGGGTCCGTTTGGTAGCTTAAGTTTTCCAGATCAACCACGAGAGCAACATTTTTTGTTCGTTGCTGGAGGAACAGGCATTGCTCCGTTGAGGGCAATGATCCAGCATGTGTTGTTATTGCGATGTCCTGGAACGATTAGTGTGGTTTACAGTGTACGGTCGGTGGAGGATTTTGCCTTTCGTGCCGAGTTGCAGCGATTATCCAATTCACGAAAGATTCATTTTTTACTAAATGTTAGCGGTAGATCACATCAAAACCTAAAGACTGGTCAGGGCCGTATTACCATTGAGCGTTTGTCGCCGATGGTACGAGATCCGGCAACACTTTGTTTCCTGTGTGGTCCGCCAACGATGGTTGTTGATGTCTCCGTAATTTTGGAACGGCTTGGTATTTCAAAGAAGAGAATTCATCGGGAAAGATGGTGATGATTGTAGAGTCGTTCTTAGTGAGAGTAAAAGGTTATGTGTTGGAAGTGCTAAGCTAAGATGTAAATCCCGTGAGCGCTATCTCGGCACGGTCTTGTACATGGCTGCTGGGGTTTTTGGTTGCATGGGACGGATGTACTTCCTGAGTTTTTTTGATTGCTCATTCGCTTAATCTCTGGAGTTTAGTTTGCCGTATCGACCCTCTAGTAATACTGTTCCACATAAACCGATTCAGTGTACTGGTGAGCCGATTCGCTACTACCGACCTAAGGGCAGTCAAGAAGTCCGGCTATTGATCGATCAAGGCTTCCAGGCTTTTAACGCTAGTCGGTTGAATGAGGCATGCCATATTTTTTCTGAGAAAATGCTCGCTGAGGAGAACGACACAACCATCGGCCTAACCATGGCCGGAGCTCTAACCCCAGCAGGTTTGGGTGGCTGTGTGATCGAACTAATGGAAAGGGGGCTTGTCGATTTCGTTATCAGTACGGGAGCCAATCTCTATCATGATCTACATTATGCGATGAATTTCACTTTACATCGGGGTTCTCCATTTGTTGACGATGTTCAGCTCTACGAACAGTCGATTATTCGGATTTACGACGTCTTATTCCCGTCACAGGTCTTATTGGAAACCGATGAGTACATTCGTGAGTTTATGTTGCGAGAAAAGATTGACAAGCCGATATCTACTTCGGAATATCACTACCGGCTCGGGCTTGATCTGATCTCACAATTTCACGGATGTGAAAAGCATTCTGTACTGGCTAGTGCAGCGTCGACAGGTGTTCCGATCTACACGTCATCGCCTGGTGACAGCTCTATTGGAATGAACGTTGCCTACCATGCTTTGATGAATGACAGTCATCTCTCCCTTGACTCGAATCGTGATGTGAATGAAGTCTGTGCGCTTATTCTTGCAGCGAAAAAGAATGGGTGCGTCATTCTTGGTGGTGGTTCTCCGAAAAACTTTTACCTTCAGGGGCAGCCCACGCTTTGGGAGGTATATGGGATTCAAAAGGGTGGCAATGATTACTACATTCAAATTACAACCGATCAGGTTGTTTGGGGTGGACTCTCAGGTGCGACGCCGGCTGAGGCGGTGAGTTGGGGTAAAGTGAATCCTGGAGTTCTCCCTGAAACAGTTGTTGCCTATTGTGATTCGACAATTGCATTTCCGTTACTCTGTGAATATGTTCTCGCTTCTGAGCGTTCGTCACGTCCTCGTAAGGAGCTCTGGCACCGAAGAGATGTTTTGGTTGAAGAGTTACAACGTCAGGCGAAAGTCGTTCGAGAAAGTTAGTCTCACGAGGACACTAAGTGTTGAATCCCCCTATAGACAGAACCTTAGTATGTGTTCTGGTTTTAGCAATACGAGAGAACGCGCTTCATGGCTTCGGTCTTTAGTTGATGGCGAGCCTTGGTCTTCACGTTTTTCTGCAATAGTAGCGTTTGTGGCAACGTGCGCTCATGCGCGGTCTGATAATTTTTCGCGTAAACCCTTAGTAATATTACCCATTCGGAATACTTCTAGTGCCGTGTTGATCTGGTTATGTCGGAAGATCGCCTCACCGTCATTCGGACTTATTGAGAAAGCTGTAAGACGATGGTGGTGCAACGATATAGTCCGTTGGATCTGATACAGCTGCTTCATGGAAGCCCTGTTGCCGTTCTCGGCATTTACTGCATTCACCGCAGTGAAGATTTTCTTTGGGGGGGTTCATACAGGACAAAGTAAGACGAAGAGGGACGCTTAGTTCGAGTCCAAGTTGAATGACATCTGCTTTTTGTAGCTTGGTGAAAGGAGCAGTGATCGTTAGGCGATGGTTAAGGCCCAGACTAAGTGAATGTTCGAATGTTTTGAAAAAATCAGGTGTTGCGTCTGGAAACGGATTGCCGGCGAGTGGTCCGACGGCAATTCGGTGGAATTCATTTTGGGCGCAGAAAAGTGCTACTTTCGTCAGCAATACGATGTTTCGCCCAATGATATAGACATCCTCATCTGGGGTATCGTAGCCTGGTGGTTGGCCTTGAATAGCCCAATGTGTTTCTGGGTATACATCTCGCATGTCGAAGAGAAGCTTTACAGAAGGTTGTATTTTTGGGCCAAGCGCATCGAGGAATCGCAACATCCATTGATACTCGACGTGCTCCCAAGCGAGACCTGTACTCACGTAAATGGGCTGAACTTTACGTGTTTGTGCTTCGTGCGCGAGAAGCACTGCGCTGTCCAATCCTCCTGAACAGAGGACAACGGTTTCTTGACCGGCTTCAAAAGCTTCGGCTACCATCGGGTGTGGACGCTCGCCTCCGCACATGGGAGTCCATGCTCGGTGTTAGGCGACACGTAAGGATTTCATATGTACTCAGTTATCAAACGAATTAACTTTTGCTACGGTCACCGGTTGTTGGATTACGACGGTCCCTGCAAGCACCCACACGGCCACAATGCTGTTGCCGAAGTTGAGGTCAGAACGGGGACACTCGACAAGCGTAACATGGTCTGTGATTTTAGTGAGATCAAGAATGTGGTTAAGAAGTGGATCGATGAAGAGCTCGATCATAAGATGATTTTACGTCATGATGATCCGCTGGTGATCCCATTACAGAAATTGGGGGAGCCTATTTACATCCTTGACAGTAATCCGACCGTTGAGCGTATCGCTCGACTGATTTATGATCACACGCTTGCATCAGGTTTTCCGGTTGTCTCCGTTCGAGTTTGGGAGACCCCGACTTCCTATACGTCTTACGCCGGTGAATAATTTTAATATCCTTAGAGTAAGAGTGTCAGCGTGGGCCATTCGTTGCATTAAGGGTTAAGAGAGAGTGTGACTCTTGACGATTCACCGAGTGTTACATTGATTTTCATAGACGTAATCCCGAGTGTATCATGCCAAACGTTCAGCTTGTAGGTTCCAGGGATCACATCGATTAACTCGAATTGGCCGTCTCTATCTGTCACTGTACCAATTTCGTCGGTTACGAGGATGTAACCGATCATCCACGGATGTGCGTCGCACTTGAGACTCATGCGACCAGGTTCGACTAGACGGCGCGTAATAACTAAGCCTGGTTTCGGTATGGCGAAATTAAAGAGTGTTTCGTTCCACTTGTCTAGGTAGGCGTGTGTCGTGTGTAAAGTTTGATCGTGACTCGTGATCCTAAGTAGTGTGCCTGGTGTAACAATTTGAACATGTGGAGCGAATCGGCAGCCGATATTAGTAACGGTACTTTCGTTGACGCGCACGGCTTTGGTCCCAGATAGCGTGACGATGGCCTGTCCTAGTCCCCCCGTGTCTCCTACGATAATTGATTCATCAGGAACGTTTTTTCCGCAGACGTCTTGATTGGTACTCACTGGCAATGGAGCATGTGTGCCAACTGCTGAGGTTGTAACTTGGCCAACGATTGTACCGGTTGCTTGGGTCTCAGGCGCTTGGAATCCTGAGATCACTACCACTCCCCCGATGAATATAATTGCTGTTTGGTAGAGATGAGCCCAAGGCATCTTAGAACAGGGTAGACAGAACAGGTGAAGTCTCATATGACTTACTTAATCATTCGTGTGAAGTATGTGTCAGCTTATAGGTTACTACTACTTTAAACTTGTGTTCGGTAAACATACGAGGACTTTAGCAAATTATGCTGTTCTGTCTCTTCGCGCTACTTAAAGAATGTATTGAAAGATGCTCCTGTCGTCCAAAATGGCCGTCTGCGGTAGTATGCTGGTGCAATGGATTTAGATACCTCTAGGTGGTCTGGCGAGGGTGAGTTCACACAGCTTCTAGCCGAGGCGATTTCTAAGGTCGAACATGTTCTCTTTCTTCGTGTTGAAGACGCGCCGTCAACCAGGTCTGAAGCGGACTACAACTTTGTCAGCAACGAGGTGTACGTTCGTTTCGAGACTAACAGACGCGTAGAGTATGTCAGGTGGTTCGGATTCCTACCAGGCATGCGACATGTAAGGGAGAATGTTCTAAAGATGAGTAATCTTGAAACTATTTTAAGTGAAGTCGAGGGGATCGGTCCTCCTGACTATGCAGACGATGAGATGTTACAGTACCTTCGAACTGAGCGAATTATTCCCCCTTACCAAACTCGGGGCTATAAGCTCGTTGAGTTAGTTCGTGTCTACGAAGTCGGTGATTGAAGACAGATTAGTAGATAAGCCAATGATGCTAATGTTTCGCACAGTGGGTGAAAAATGATTGAGGTCTCGGAAGTTCGTCGTCGTCTTCGTCAGGCGATCACTGATGGACGGAAGGCCGCCGAACAGCGCGATGAGCGGAGTCAGTTGGCTTCGGCAGACTACGCTCGTTTTCTTGAAATGGTGGCAGTGCCCGTGTTCAGAATATTAGCTAATGTCTTGCGCGCTGAAAGGTATCTGTTCGAACTCTCTACTCCAGAAGGTTCGGTCAGACTTAGTTCTGAGCGTTCAGCGAAAGATTTTCTTGATCTTGTGCTAGATGTTTCTGTCGATCCGCCGGTGGTAATGGGACGAGCCAGCCACACTCGTGGCGGTCATGTTGTCCTGGTTGAGCGTCCTGTTCTTGATGGTGCTAGGATTGCTGATCTCACGGATGAGAATGTAATACAGTTCCTGATGGCTGAAATTGCCCCACTCATAGAAAGATAAGTGTTCCAATCACGAATTCTGTGGCAGTTCACTTTCCTTAGTGTTCAGATCACTCCATTTTTTCTCAGTTGATCGATTTCGTTTTGATCGATATTGAGATCCTGGCGTAGTACCTCATCTGTGTGTTGTCCAATTGTTGGTGGAGCGGTTCTGAGTGATCCTGGAGTATCAGACAGTTTGATCGGTGTCCCGAGGGTGTCCACGTGGCCTGCTAATGGATGTGGGAGTGTTGAGATCATTTCACGTATAACTAGGTGTGGATCCGTTAGGACTTCACCAAGATCTCTTACGGAACCACACGTGATACCTGCTGAGGCGAGGATTTCGATCCAGTGCTGACGTTTTTTAGTACGAAGGTGCTTTGCGAGTTTAGGGCGTAGTTCGTCATAGGCGCTGACACGCTCGGCGTTGGTGGCGTAGTTTGGGTCTTTCGCTAGTTCTTCAAGTCCGGTCACTTCGCAGAAACGTTGCCATTGTTCATCATTCCCAACAGCGATTACAAAATCTCCATCAGAAGCTTCAAATGTTTCATAGGGGACGATGGTAGGATGACGATTT
>CAZQMT010000056.1:11255-12376 GCA_964594555.1 uncultured Vicinamibacterales bacterium | reverse complement strand
TACGAATCAGCTGCTCTACCAACTGAGCTACGCCGGCTAAAGCTGGGGCCCAAAGACAGCCCGAGCATCCTATCACATCGATTCAGCTGCGATGCTTTCGAAGAGGATCGTGTTGAGTCGTGTCATGGTGGATATGCCCAATGTCTCTTCTCGATCACGCAACCGTTTGGCTCGACAAGTCTGGTGCGAGAAGATCAGCTTATTGTTCTTGATAAATGTTTGTTCCCGTGAAGTTTATGGATGGTTGTTTCTAAAATTGAAGATACCTTCCGTGTGGGCTACGATAGCTGTTTGGGCAACTTTAGATTTTTCACCGAAGTAAAAATATGACCGAACGTTCTATTCCTCATGTGCGCGAAATATCGGTTAGGGGTGCTAGGACTCACAACCTGAAGCGTATAGACCTGGATCTTCCTACGCGCCAGCTGATTGTTGTGACAGGCGTGAGTGGTTCAGGAAAGTCATCGCTCGCTTTCGACACAGTCTATGCGGAAGGTCAGCGTCGGTACGTAGAGTCGTTATCTGCCTACGCGCGGCAGTTTCTCGAGCGGATGCCGAAACCTGATATTGATAGCATGGAAGGTATTTGTCCAGCGGTTGCGATTCGACAAAAAAATAGCCATCGTAATCCGCGATCTACGGTTGGAACGACGACAGAAATCCATGATTATTTACGTTTGTTGTTTTCACGTATCGGACTAACGGTTTGCCGGAAGTGTGGAAAGAATGTCGTCAGAGAGACTGCTGAGATTGTAGTAGAAAGATTAGGTAAGCTCAGTTCTGGCACCCGTCTGCTCCTTGGTTTTGAAATGCCGTTCGATGAAGTCGATGTGGCGCTGCAAGCGTTAAGAGTAAAGGGATTCAGACGTTTAATTATTGATGGCGAAGTGATTTCTCTTGATGATGTCGACCCTAATGCTTTAACCGATCAGTCTGTACTTAAAGTTGTTGTTGATCGTGTTCGGGTTAAAGGGACCACCCGTGCTCGATTCACTGATTCCATCGAAGTAGCATATCTAGAAGGTAATGGGGCGGCGTTTGCTATTGAAGTAGATAAGCCCATGACGGTACACCGTTTTAGTGAGCGGTTCGAGTGTCGTCCATGTGGGATTCATTATGAA
>CAZQMT010000056.1:4458-11245 GCA_964594555.1 uncultured Vicinamibacterales bacterium | reverse complement strand
CCCACAGCCCCGTCTTTTTTCTTTTAATAATCCGTTTGGTGCCTGTACGACCTGTCACGGCTTTGGCAATGTGATCCGATTAGACTTGGATCTTGTCGTCCCCGATCACAGTAAGTCTATTAAGGGAGATGCTATAGAGCCGTGGAGTAAACCTCACTATAAATCGCAGTTGACGTCTCTCAAGCGGGCAGCGAAATCCAGTGGGGTCAGATTAGATGTTCCATGGTCTGAGTTAACAGAAGATGAACGTAAGTTTGTTGTTGAGGGTAACGGTTCGAGTTACCGAGGGATTGAAGGCTTTTTCAAAAAGCTTGAAAAGAAGAAATATAAAGTACACGTGCGCGTGTTTTTAAGTCGCTATCGGAGCCATTTAACGTGCCATGACTGTAAAGGAGTAAGGCTTCGACGAGAGGCACGAGAAATCCAAGTAAACGGACAAACGATCGATGCGATTTGTAGCTTAACAGTGCATGAAGCATTGAAATTTTTCTCTGAGTTTGTATGCGAAGAAGGAGCACGCATTGTCATAGAAAAAATCCTTCGTGAAGTGTGCAGGCGTTTGTCATTTTTGGCTGATGTTGGACTTAATTATTTGACATTAGATCGACTTTCTTCGACTTTGTCTGGAGGTGAGGCACAGAGAATCAACCTGGCAACATCTCTCGGTTCGGCTTTAGTCGGGACGCTTTATGTTTTGGATGAACCGTCCATCGGATTGCATCCACGGGATAACAAGCGCCTGATCACGATTCTTCAAAAGCTCCGAGACCAAGGCAATACGGTTCTTGTCGTAGAGCATGACGCTGACATGATTAGGGTCGCTGACTATGTCGTCGATCTTGGTCTTGGGGCTGGCGAACAAGGAGGGCAGCTCGTATGTGTCGGAAAGTTCGATGAGCTTATACATGATCCGAGTTCATTAACTGCGAAGTATTTGCGGAATGATTTGGCAATTCCTGTGCCCTCTAAAAGGCGTCGGGGATCGGGAAAGAAGCTGCGCTTGTTTGGAGTGCGTGAGCACAACCTTAAAGATATCGACGTTGATATACCTCTCAATACGCTGACATGTGTTACCGGTGTAAGTGGTTCAGGGAAATCAACTCTTGTTCACGATGTGCTGTATGCGGCTATAAAACGAGTTAAAGGACAATGGGATCACCGTGTAGGTGCCCATGATGACATCGAAGGCACACATCTGTTAAGTGATGTAGTTCTCGTCGATCAGGCGCCCATCGGACGAACGCCACGCTCGAATCCCGTTACCTATCTCAAGGCATTCGGTCCAGTCCGTGAGCTTTTCGCTTCAACAAAAGATGCACAGGCTCGTGGTTTAAAGCCGGGTTCTTTCTCTTTTAATGTAACGGGGGGGCGGTGCGATGAATGTGAAGGTGTGGGTCAGATTAAGGTCGAGATGCAGTTTCTCGCCGATGTTTTTGTTCCCTGTGAAAGTTGTGATGGAAAGAGGTTTAAGCCGCAGGTGCTTGAAGTCAAATTTAGAGGTCGAAGCATTGACCAAGTACTCAACATGACCGTTCGTGAGGCGTTGTCATTTTTTAGTACATCACAAAAAGTTCGACGTCGTCTCATCTTACTTGATCAGATAGGACTTGGGTATTTACGCTTAGGTCAACCAGCCACAACACTGTCCGGAGGTGAGGCCCAGCGAATAAAAATTGCAGCTCACTTGGCGTCACGCAAGGGAGACAGGATCCTATATGTTCTTGACGAGCCGACGACTGGGCTTCATTTTGACGACATTACTAAGTTGGTTACGTCGTTTAATAAATTGCTTCAGGCGGGTCACAGCCTTGTGGTGATCGAACACAATTTAGATGTGATCAAAACGGCTGACTGGGTGATTGATTTAGGGCCGGAGGGAGGTGAGAAAGGGGGGGGGGTCGTAACGACACGCACTCCCGAACAGGTGGCATTAGTCGAGTCTTCCCATACTGGGCGTTTTTTACGGAACACTCTCGCGACAGGTCGGACGAACGCCTACGCGAGTAGTTGATTTTAATGTGCATGTTTATGGCGAGGGCATCAAGATAAATCTCGGCCGGTCATTTCAATTTTGCCTAACCTTGGCTTGAGAAATTTCAACACTGATTTTGTTTTCAGCGCCATCTCGGATAATGCCGAGGGTGACAGTTATACCGATTTGAGCATCCGACAGTAGTCTGAGAAAATGTGACGAATTGGTTATAGACTGACCATCGAAGTTAACTATGACGTCCCCCGGACGCAGGCCAGAGGCATAAGCAGACGAATCACGGCGCATTCTTGAGATAAGAGTACCCTCGCCACTCAGCACGTTGAGTTGTTCGACGAGTTGGGTCGTCAGATCGGTGAGTTCAAGGTATCCAATAGATCCACGACGTACATAGCCGTACTCGATCAGGTCATTCATTACCCGTTGTGCGAGATTACTCGGCACGGCAAAGCCGACTCCTTGATAGCCGCCGGTTTCACTGTAGATGGCAGTGTTAATGCCAACTAGCTCGCCGTGGGCGTTAACAAGAGCACCTCCTGAGTTTCCCGGGTTGATTGCAGCATCTGTTTGAATAAAGTCCTCATAGGTCGCGATACATACGTTTGCTCGGCCTACTGCACTGATGATTCCTAGCGTAACCGTTTGGCTTAATTGAAAGGGGTTTCCAATAGCTAGAACCCACTCCGCTGTTTTCAGGCTTGACGAGTCGCCCCATGGCATTACAGGCAGATCTTGGAGATTGATTTTGATGAGAGCTAAATCAGTCCAGCGATCTACGCCGACCAGTTGGCCACGAAGCTCTCGTTTATCAGAAAGTGCGACGGATATCTCACTAACGTTTTCACCGATTACGTGGTGGTTTGTAAGAACGTATCCGTCTGATGAAACGATTACTCCAGATCCGAGGCTAGCTTCGCGACGACTTCGACCGCCGAAAATATCTTGGTCTTCTCTGAAAAAATATCGAAAGAACGGATCGTTCATGAATGGTGAACGCCGTCTTTGTATGGTCTGAAGAGAAGAAATATTTGTTACCGAAGCGATTGTTCGGCTAGCTACATCTGAAAAATCTTGGAGGGCGACATGTGGTTGTTCGGCTATTACGCTTGAACTTAGAGGTCTGCCAGCTACTGGTGTTGGATTGTCTGGTACAGCAGGTGGGGTTTCGAGTGAAGAGGGGATGACAGGTGAGATCGTCTCGGCGCGTCGGTTCGTAAGACTCATTCCACAGACGAACCCAATTATTAGGATGAGTCCGAATAAAACTGTTTGTTTCACCTTGTAGTCACCTTAACATTAAGTTGCTAGTCGATTTAAAGAATTTCCAATTCTTGAAACTATTCGTTTGAGCCAAGTAGATTCCATGTTTCTCGAAGAGCAGTGATTAGGCTAGATAGCCATTTACTAGAGAAATGCTAGCACGATCTTACGACTGCAGTGTCCAGGGTGTACAAAATGAATTAGTGGGGCGTGGGAGAAGTTAGTGAAAACTACGTGCGTTTATTTATTGAGTATACTAGGGTGCGTGGGATGAGTTAGGTGGCTTCGGCCATTAGACGGATTGGATTTTAGGTACATGGATACGGTTCAAGCAACGAGATTACGAAAGGGCATGTTAATTAAGTTCGGGGATGGCTTGTACCGTGTGCTCGATTTGAAACACCTCACTCCAGGGAATAAAAGAGGTTTTGTCCAATCAAAGCTTCGTAATATTAAGGCTGGCACACTAACAGATCATAAGTTCCGGTCTGAGGACAGTATCGAGCGAGCTAGGTTAGATGAACGAGAGATGCAATATATGTACCGTGACAGTGAAACATTTCACTTTATGGATACGAGTACTTTTGAGCAAGTTCACTTATCTGATGAAACTCTCGGAGAACATGTAAATTATGTGGTCGAAGAAGCGCTTATCACGGTTGGATTTTACGAAGGATAGCCCGTAGGCATTGAGTTGCCTCAGATTGGTGATCTGAAGGTTGAAGATACGGCTCCTGGCATTAAAGGTGCGACGGCCAGTGCGCAAGTGAAACCAGCTCGTTTGGAGACAGGCCTCGTAGTACAGGTGCCCCCCTTTATTAACAATGGCGATGTTATTCGGGTAAGTACTGAAACGGGTGAGTATCAATCTAGGGCATAGCTTTATAAGGGGAGTCAGTGTTTAGACTGTAGTTTGTTCGGCCGTTGAGATTTAATATTTCAGTCGGTGCTTTGCTCGCCGTTTTGTGTTGTGGGTTGGTTTGGTCTCTACGCTGATGCGGTAATACTGTGGTCATTGAAGTCCTTCTCCCGCGGCTCTTGTTTATTCTCGGCGCTGGTTTTCTCGTCGCCAATTTTGGCCTCATTTTCCATTACGTTCAATTTATACGGCGGCGGTCGTCTGCGCTATTGACGTGGCGAAGCCAGACGCCTCCACTCTATGGGGTATTGATTTCGCTTGGTGTGATTCTTGGTCTTTTGTTGTTTTATGAGTTAGCGTTGCAACGACGTGCATTAGGCAGTGTATTCGCCGAAGGGATGATGTTTCTTTACTATGCGTATCTGTTGCCTCTCAGCCAACGCATTGGTCGAGGTTTTTACGAGGAAGGTATTTGGTCCGACAAAGAATTTATACCGTACCAAAAAATCGGTGGAATGTCCTGGCGTGAAGATAAGGACATCGCATTGGTTGTTGGTTATCGAGAGCGCCCTATCGCACGCCGGCTGATCGTACCGAAGAAGCATTATGCAGAGGCACGACGTGTGCTTCGTGACAAAATCTCAGCACACGACATCCATTTCACTGGTAAGGGGTTGGATCTCGGTACGTATGATGAAAGAGACGTGGTATGAGTCCAGACGTTGCTGTCCCGCTAATACTGGGTCTATTGGATGTAATTGAGTGCTAATCCTATAAGCCCAGGACCGGTGGCCGTTGGATCGTCAAGGAAATCAGGCGGTGTAAGCCAGATGAAACTAAGGATCGCAATTACCATCAGGTCGTATTGCCAGGTAGAGCGATTGTAGGTCCAGAACAAAGCGTTCCAGACGACGACTGCTGGTAGTTCTACGAGTTGGTGAATATTCACGTAAAATCCCCTGTTTGTTGTCGATCTAGTTCACGCCATGTGTAGTAGACACGGTTGGCCACTGTTATTAGTGAAAGCACACCGATAATCCAGAGCACCGCGGCCATCCGGTTCGTGAAGGCGCCTATCATAAATAGGACTATCCGTTCGGGGCGTTCCATAAAACCAACTTTACACTTCGTGATTATTGATTCTGCTCTGGCGCGTGTGTAGCTCGTCATGATGGCAAACATCATCGCGAGAGAAGTAATCATTATGTAATCCGTTCGACCGAGTTCAGCATAGAGAAAAATGAGCCCTACGAATAGTGAAATGTCTGAAAAGCGGTCCATGACCGAATCCCAGAAAGCCCCAAAAGGTGTCTCCATGTCGAGTTCACGCGCAACCTTTCCATCGACAAAATCGAAAATGTTGGCGATGATCATGATAAAGCCAGCCGTTACGAAATAGCCGATGGCTAAGGCATATGCCGCGACAATATTAACTAGAACGCCAACAAGCGTGAGAAGATTTGGTCTAATCCGGAGCCGAACACAGAGCCGAATAATAGCGTTCAACGGAAACATTGACGCCGCGCCGATAGCTCCAGTGAAGGACATGATAATAATTCTACTGTCTAACTGGGTTACATTTTTGAAAAGCTAGAAACACGAAGCTCTCGTAGTGATTGATTCTAGTCGTTTTGAATTACTCTTTGTAAGAGTTATTAATATATCGGACGAGATGGGCGAATAGTAGCTTATGGCCATCAGCGATCTCAAGACAAAGATTAATCGGTTGCCAGAACAGCCTGGTGTTTATATATATTTGAACGAGCGTGGCGAGACGCTTTACGTCGGCAAAGCTAGGGTTCTTAGGGACCGTGTTCGAAGTTACCTTAGTTCTTTTAGGGCTAGTCCAAAAACTACTGCTTTGGTAACTGAGACGCATGATCTCGAAGTGGTTGTAACGGATTCAGTAGTAGAAGCGTTAGTACTTGAAAGTCATCTAATTAAGCAGCGCAATCCAAAATATAACGTTCTGCTTCGCGATGATAAAAATTATCCGTACTTACAGTTGACTAATAGTGAGACATTTCCCAGGCTGCTCGTTTCTAGACGCGTGAAACGTGACGGAGATTTTTATGCCGGACCTTTTCTTCCGACGTCGTTCGCACGAAAGACGATGGTGTTAGCACATCGGTTATTTGGGATTCGATCGTGTAACGAGATCATTACAGGGAGACGCGATCGGCCATGTCTCGAGTACGATATCAAGCGTTGTATCGCGCCGTGTGTTGAGAGTATTTGCACGTCGAAGCGTTATCAGGCGGCTGTTGAGCATGCGAAGCTTTTTCTTGATGGACGCAATGATGAGTTAGTGGGCAATCTTCGAACACAGATGCTCGAGGAATCTGATGCGGAGCGTTTTGAAAAAGCAGCACAGCTTCGTGACGCCATTCGTACTATTGAGACACTGCATAATCGCCAACAGAAGATCTCGAATGTGCAGCTTGGAGATCGAGATGCAGTGGGGATAAAAGTGGGTTCAAGTGGTGCAGTTATTCAGGTGTTTCAAATGCGAAGTGGGAAAGTGATTGAAAGAGTAGAACTCGTATCTGATGTGGACACTAGCAAGTATGATGCGACTGAGTCTGAAATCGTCCAAGCTGCGCTTCGACAGTTTTATGAAGTTCGTGACGTTCCACCTGAGGTGCCCCCTCACCATATTGAATCCTTCCCCCCTGATA
>CAZQMT010000056.1:0-4448 GCA_964594555.1 uncultured Vicinamibacterales bacterium | reverse complement strand
GTGTCAGATTACTTGTGCCAAAGAGAGGTGAAAAGCGAGGCGTATTGCAACTCGCATCACGTAATGCTGCGATGGCCTATACCGAACGTTTCGAGAAGAGTGTCGTAGCGAATAAGCGAGCACTTGAAGAGCTTCGAGCGACATTGGGTTTGTCGCGATCTCCACAGCGTATCGAATGCTTTGACGTATCAACCATCCAGGGTAGTGAGACTGTAGGTTCCGTAGTTGTTTGCGAGCGTGGCCGTTTGCGAAGTGATGAATATCGTAAATTTAAGATTAAGGGCCAGCAATCGAAGCGCAAGAATTTTATCGAGTCTGGTGTGAGTGAGCCTGTTCAAGTTCAAGATGATTTTTCTGCGATACGTGAGATTGTTTTCCGTCGCTTTAGGCGCTTACTGAAAGAGGGTGGGCCGTTTCCAGATCTTGTCGTGGTTGACGGAGGCAAGGGACAACTTTCTGCTGCTTACGATGCTCTCGATGATTTAGGTCTCGCTAATTTAACAGTCATAGGAATTGCGAAGAAGGAGGAACTCATTTTCGTTCGCAATCAAACTGCTGCGATCTCGTTGCCTAGAAATAGCCAAGCCCTGTTACTAATTCTGCGTGTTCGAGATGAGGCTCACCGTGTCGCTCTAACGTTTCATCGACGTTCGCGTAGAATACGTGATTTTCGTTCTGAGTTAGATCTGATTCCAGGAGTTGGTCCTCGTCGCCGTAAGAAATTGCTGACTAATTTTGGTAGCTTGGCTGGGGTTCGCCGGGCGAGTCGAGAAGAACTCATACAGGTTGTAGGAGAATGTACGGCTGATGCTATTCTCGGCTATTTTTCTAGTTCTCTCATGAATTCGGCGTGCTAGGTTAGAAGAGATTTTGTTTTTTTGGAGTTTTCTGGTCTACTCTTATCGTCTTGCTAGAGCTCGACTACGTTACGATTTTCTTTGTTTACAGCGTCCTTTTGTTCTCTTTGAGTGTGCACGAATCAGCCCATGCCTGGACTGCGGACCAGCTAGGTGATTCGACATCTCGACGTCTTGGGCGAATCTCGTTGAATCCTAGGGTCCATATTGATCCAGTAGGCACTGTGGTTCTTCCATTGATAGCGTTCGTGTCTGGTGCACCAATTATTGGATGGGCAAAGTCTGTCCCGGTTAATATCTCTAGGCTGAGACGCGGACGTCGAGATTTTGTCTTGGTGGCAGCGGCTGGTCCAGTGAGTAATATTTTGTTGGCCATCGCCGCGTCGACTGTGCTTCGTCTTCTGCCTGTTGCTACGGAAGCTGGTTCGTCGTCAATTGTTGCCCCTATTGCGGAGATCGTAGGTTTGGCTGTAACTTTAAACGTTCTTCTTGCTGTGTTTAATATGATTCCAATTCCGCCACTCGATGGAGGGAATGTGCTAGGAGGATTGCTTCCTGATCGTTTGGCAACATGGTTCGATCGGATCAGTCCCTACGGATTTATTCTACTTTACATTCTTTTACTAACTGGGGGTCTTGGGGTTTTTCTCGGTCCCCCTTATAGATTTCTCACGGAGGTATTGACCAGGTGAAACGTATCGTTTCGGGCATGAGACCCACGGGGAAACTGCATTTAGGACATTTGGTTGGCGCGCTTCGAAACTGGGCGGAGCTTCAGGCAAGTTACGAATGTTTCTATTTCGTTGCTGACTGGCATGCTCTTACGAGCGAGTATGCTGATACGAACGAAATTATGCAGCATGCTCGTGACAATCTTGTCGACTGGGTGGCTGCTGGCGTTGATCCAGAAAAGTCCACCTTGTTTGTTCAGTCTCTTGTTCCAGAACATGCTGAACTTTATCTATTGCTTTCAATGGTAGTTCCGACACCATGGTTAGAACGGGTTCCTACCTACAAAGAACAAATTGAACAATTACATGATCGTGATTTGTCAACGCTCGGATTTTTAGGTTATCCACTTTTGCAGTGCGCTGACATCATTATGTATCGTGCTGATGCTGTTCCTGTGGGTGAAGATCAAGTTCCTCATCTCGAGTTGACGCGTGAGGTTGTTAGGCGCGTGAATGGATTTTATGGCCAGCTTTTCGTTGAGCCGAGAGCGCTCCTTACCTACTTCCCTCGGTTGCCTGGTCTTGACAATAGAAAAATGAGTAAAAGTTACAACAACACGATTGATCTGTCTGATCCACCAGACGTTGTTAGAAAAAAAGTCATGCGAATGTATACGGACCCGAAAAGGGTTCGGGCAGACATTCCTGGTAATGTGGAAGGGAATCCTGTTTTTATATACCACGATGCATTTAATGCAGATTCTGCCGAAGTTGAGGATCTAAAGACACGATATCGTTCAGGTAATGTTGGTGATGTTGAGGTGAAAGAGAAATTGGCAGATGCTCTGAATGACGTGCTTAATCCGATTCGAGAACGCCGCGCCAATATTCTTGAGAAGCCTGATTTTATTGATGAGGTTTTAATGGATGGTTCAGCTCGGGCACGTGCTATTGCCGTTGAGACTATGAAGGAAGTTCGAGACGCTATCCGAATCGCATATGACTAATGAGAGCGCTCAGGAAGATTTCGATTCTCCGCTGGAGGCCTATCCAGTTCGTCTTGAGAATTTTGAGGGGCCTCTCGATCTATTGCTGCACCTCATTAAGAAGAACGAGTTTGATGTCTATGATATTCCCGTAGCTCTCATTACTGAGCAATATCTCGAGTACCTCAAATTAATGGAAGAAGTGGACGTGGACCTCATGGCTGAGTTCCTTGTGATGGCGGCCACCTTGATCCATATCAAGTCAAAGATGCTGTTGCCACGTCAAGAATCTTGTCAGGTCGAACTTGATGAAGAAGATCCACGAGATGCTTTAGTTAGGCGTCTTCTTGAGCATCAGAGATATAAATTGGCTGCTGAGATGTTTCACGAATGGGAAACCGTTCGTGGCGCTCAGAGAACGCGACCTGATGAGCGTATTGCTCATTTGGCAGGTCAGGATTTTGAACACGAGCTTGAGGTGGATCTCGTAAGTCTTGTTTCTGCTTTTCGTACGGTGCTCGAGCGAGCAAAAGAAAAGCCTGTGGTCGAAATGCCAGCCGAATCGATTTCAGTTGAGCAGCGCGTGGACGAATTATTCGACCAATTGTCTGAGACAGAAGCATGTCGCTTTGATGAGCTATTTAGGGACATCGATAGTCGCGCGACTCTTGTTGTGACGTTCTTGGCACTGCTTGAGATGATGCGTCTTAAGCTTGTGAGAGTTTTTCAAGCTGGACCTTTTCATGAAATCCGTGTGTATCGAAGACCAAGACCGATGGATGCACCTCGGCCAATCGGAGACCCTGAGCTGAAGTCTACCTAAGTATTTGTTGTTGCTGGGGTCTTTTAATTTAATTGGAGAAATGTCTTGTCTGATGAACTCAAGTCTATCGTCGAGGCTATGATTTTTGCGTCGCCAGATCCTCTTACACCTAAAACATTGTTTCGTTTGTTGCCTAATGAGTCTCGGGAAGAAATTGAGGCAGCATTGGAAGCACTCCAAAAAGAGTATAAGCGTCATGGGGGGCTTCAGCTTACAGAAGTGGCTGGAGGCTACCAGATTGTTACGCGCCCTGAACTTAACGAATGGGTAAGCAGGTTGTTTCGCGATAGAAGCGTTCAGCGACTCTCGGTACAGGCACTTGAGACACTTGCAGTTGTCGCGTATAAGCAGCCCGTTACGGCGCCTGAAATTTCTGAGATTCGTGGTGTCAATACTGCTGGTGTATTGAATACTTTGATCACGCGGCGTCTAATCAAGATTGCTGGTCGTAAACGTGTTATAGGACGACCGTTTCTGTACGCGACAACGCAGGACTTTTTAGTACGGTTTGGGTTGAATGACTTGTCTGATCTGCCAAAGAACGAAGAGATATCTGAGGTCTTGGGGCTTGAGGTTGCCGAGGAAGTTGATCGATCGGAAATGGTGTCAACGACTTCCAAGGAAACTCAGACTGAAGCATTGAATAAAGGAGATGAGATCCATGGAGAGCGTGTACATTAGGGTATCCGACACGTCTTTTTGTGAGGATGCTTTTGTTGTTTGTGAACGGTCGTAAATATGATGTCAGTGGTGAAAATTTTAAGCCAGTTGGTGATAGATTGTCCGTGCGGATTTTTTTTGACAGAGGGTTAGTTTGGAAGTACGACTGCAAAAGCTGTTGGCAGGCGCGGGGGTTTCGTCTCGGCGTGAAGCTGAGTCACTTATGCGTGACGGACGTGTCTCTGTTAATGGGATCGTTGTTTCAAAGCTTGGTTCTCGGGCAAATCCAGAACGTGACACACTCCGTGTTGACGATCGTCGAGTGAAGCTCAGTGGTCCTCGTCGATATTTACTGCTGAATAAGCCTCGTGGATACGTCACAACCCGCCGTGACCCTCAAGGTCGCCGTACTGTGATGGATCTTGTCAGGGCTAGCTACGGCTATTTGTAT
>CAZQMT010000055.1:0-12616 GCA_964594555.1 uncultured Vicinamibacterales bacterium | reverse complement strand
AGCGAATCTTCCTTAGTCCACATCTGGCTCCCCTCCACGACAAGTAATGCCCTACCACACGAAAACTAAAATAATAGGCGAGAAAATTTGGCCCAGGCAAAACGGAAAGGACCACAGAAAGAAGGAGAAAAAACCCATACGCTACTAACCAAAGTCGGTGACGTTCAGAGTCTCGCTTCATATGCGCCAAAACAATTTCCATGGCTTGAGCCTCAACTAAATCATCAGGGTGGAATAGAATCACCTTGTCCTGTCGACGCAAGTGCCAAAGGAGACGCTGCTCGGCTATCACCTTCGTAGCCCAACGAGCAACCCACATTCCTAAACGCTTCGACCACTTGCTGGCCCCATGTATATCTTCCGATTCATTATCTTGAAGCCTTTTGAACAATATTCTCAGTCTTTTACCGAGCGTCGCAAAAACGCCCTGACCACTCTCCCTGTCGAACTTTTCTTTTTGATCGTCGGTCCATTCGCAGTAAAGCTCGTAGAGATTTTGACCAACTGGGACGAGGAATATCTCCATCAAGGCCACCGTCTTGACAATTCCATGAGCCGAGTCAGACATTCCATCATTACGCAAAGAGTTTGTCCTCACTAAAGATATTCGCTTCAAATCGAAAAAGCCGACCCATTCACCAGAGTCCAGTCTCTAAAACCATGAACATATCGAACGACTTGACAACCGCACCTAATCCTACGACTATCCGATACAGTACCTTGAATGTAACCCATTCGTCATACAATCGTCATGATTTCGGTGCCACCGTAGTGCATTCCCGACCGTTGTTAGATTTTCTTTGAATTCTTAAGTCCACACACTGTCGTGCTAGCATTTCGCCATGTTGAAACCACTAACCATTAACGAAGTTGAACGAATCGCCGAACTTGCACGACTCGATCTCACAGACGAAGAGAAGACTCTTTTCAGCATACAGCTAGCAGAAATTCTCTCGTACGCCAAAAAAATTCAGAAGGTCAACACAAACGAAGTGCCCCCCACAGCACACGCCCTTAAGTCACAACCCGCTCTACGATCCGACACCACTAAGCCATCACTGAAACGTTTACAGGTATTAGCAAATGCGCCTGAACCAGCATCAGATACTGGGCTTTTTAAGGTTCCAAAGGTTATCAGCTAATGTTTAGTTCATGGACTGCCGAACAGATACGTGAAGCAGTCGTCAGCGGTAAAGTGTCGGCCACCGAAGTATGCCGAGATTTCCTCGACCGCATTACAACTTACGACGACTCACTTAATGCCTTCAACGTTGTCACGACCGATCAGGCATTGGCCCAGGCTGCACAAATCGACGACAGTCGAAACACCAAATCAACGGGAACATCGCTTCTAGGGGTCCCCATCGCTATTAAAGATAACATCTGTACAGAAGGTGTCGAAACAACAGCTTCATCGCACATACTGAAGGGCTTTATCCCTCCCTACAACGCCACAGTGGTATCGAAGCTTGAAAAAGAAGGTGCAATACTAATTGGTAAAACAAACTGTGACGAATTTGCCATGGGATCCTCGAATGAGTATTCCGCACTTGGCCCAACACGAAATCCTTGGGATCAAGAACGCATACCTGGTGGATCAAGTGGCGGTTCTGCAGTCGCTGTAGCAGCCCACATGTCACCAGTCGCCCTAGGATCAGATACCGGCGGCTCAATAAGGTTTCCTGCATCGATGTGTGGGGTTGTAGGACTTAAACCAACCTATGGACGTGTATCACGCTACGGTCTAATCGCCTTCGCTTCGTCACTCGACCAAGTCGGTCCATTCGCACGAACAGTTAAAGATACCGCTTTGATTTTACGTGCGCTGTCAGGTCCAGATCCAAATGACTCAACATCAGCCAATGAACCAGTTCCGGATTTCTCAGCCGCACTGACTGGCGATATAAGAAACGCTCGCATAGGTATACCAAGATCGATACTTGCAGAAGGAGTTGATGAAGACGTTACCGCTCGATTCAACGACGCACTCAAAGTCATGGAAGGTAGAGGAGCGAAGCTGATCGATATTGATCTACCAAACGCACCTCATGTCGTTCCCACCTACTATCTCATCGCAACAGCTGAGGCAAGCTCTAATCTCGCGAGATACGACGGCGTAGGCTACGGTTATCGTGCCCCGCTTAACTCTGAAGACGCACTAACAGCGATGTACGACCGTACGAGAAACCTGGGATTCGGAGCGGAAGTAAAACGACGAATTATGCTCGGCACGTACGTTCTCAGTGCAGGATATTACGACGCCTACTACCTTAAGGCACAGCAAGTCCGTACGTTGATCCAACGTGACTACGAGAGAGCACTCGAACACGTTAATGCCATAGCAATGCCGACAAGCCCAATACCGGCATTCAAAGTTGGCGAAAAAACTAACGACCCCATGCAAATGTATCTGGTTGACATTTTCACTGTTAGCGTCAATCTCGCGGGACTACCAGCTCTGAGCCTACCGTGCGGATTCACTCGTGATCGTCTGCCAGTCGGTTTCCAACTCATCGGGAACCGCTTCGACGAAGCTACTCTGCTAAAGCTCAGTGACGCCTACGAGAAGGATACAATCTGGGGAAACACCGCACCACCATCACTAACATGATATTCCGTTGTTTTAGTGTGATTTTCTGTGGAAACGGCTAAACTGCCGGTCTACTCCTCACGTCCCTTAGCCTCAAGAAGCTCTGGCGTACGAAGCTGATCGGTAGGACCACGTGGAACATCCGGTGCAAGGTAGGTCATTGGAGGACCAACGAGCTCGTCGAGGCTCCTATGCACAACCGTCGAACGATTAGTAGGACGAAGCTTCGAAAAACCTAGTAAAACGCAGAAACCAATAAATAGTGCCAACAAAAAAAGCGACGTGGCACCAAGGCCCTGTAGTGCACCTATGGCCAAATTCTGAATCTCCGATGGGCTCACTCAGCCTCCTCGGTTTTAGTCTTACTTCCTGAAACATCATCTGGCAGGGAGTAGTGAATCATGCCACGACTGACCTCTTGCATGGCCGTTCGCTCTAGCTTTTGCGGCAAAACGGCTGCATCTCCAGATTTACTGAGACGCGGCAAGGCTCCCCGACGCAGCTGCTTGGCACGTTGTGCCGCTACATCAACGAAAAGGAAGCGATTCTCGATGGGTTCAGCTAGCTCCACGGGCTCTTGAGACTCCACCGTTTCTAAAGAACCTGAAGGTTCAACAACAGGTTCCGATAACGACAAGGTCTCAGTCTTATCATCAACTGTATTCATCATCACCCCTGAGGATACTCGAAAATGTGTCAGTCGTCGACCATTGGTCGTGTGGTAGGGACAACTAGTCAGAAATTATCTGACCATCAGCATACAAATCACTATTAAGTCGCCAGACTAAAAACCCTTAACAGCGATCCGTTTTGGCTTCACTTCATCCTTCATAGGCAAAGTCAGACTAAGTACTCCATCCTTATACTCCGCGTACACCTTACTCGAATCAACAGTTGTGGGAAGCGAAAATGTTCGACTGAAGCCACCATAAGCTCGCTCAAACCTTTGATACTGCCCTTCCTTGAGTTCCATAGACTTTTTACGTTCGCCACGGATCGTCAAAGTTTTATTTTCTAGTGTTACGTCGATATCTTCACTCTTCATCCCAGGAAGATCCACAGCGAACACGAGTTCGCGATCAGAGTTCTCGTATACGTCGACAGATGGCACCAACGCATCACGAGTTCCAAACTCTTCCCAGCTCCTTCCAAGACTCGTGTTATTGAGTAAACCGAACATTCGGTCGTGAATATCCGTAAAGGCACGAAACGGTTCTTGTATTACAAGATTCATAATCTATCCTCCTAAAAATGTATCTTTAAGTTTTGATAACAAAATTAAGTTCCTTACATAGAACGCAGTCATAAAACCGGCACTATGATTAGCCAAGCTACAGTTATTATAGCAAATATTTTAGTAACGTCAAGTCATAAAATATGAGTCATTTACACTAATATAATATTTCAAGGATAAATCAGGCGCTCGTTTGACCAACTCAATACATCACCAATGCCTCCGATAGGAAGTAGCAATATAATGGAACCAGCGACCGACTACATTTCAGTCCGCTAGAATTCATCAACACCGAACAACCAAGCTTTTGACGAAGGCGAAGTATCAGCCCAAGAAGAGATACGGCATAATAAGACCGCCACAATCTCCCAATCAACTCAGATCGGCGCTGAAATGAAAATTCTTTTTATCGGAGACATCTTTGGAAAGCCGGGCCGGAAAATACTAGGCAGAGCTCTGCCAGGTCTCATCCAGCACCACAACATAGACCTAGTAATTGCCAACGCAGAAAACATGGCAGCTGGGCGTGGAATCACAGCTAAACTCGGCGACACCATGCTCCAGAACGGCGTCGACGTCATGACCTCAGGAAACCATGTTTGGGACCAGCGCGAAGCGATCGATTACATTGAATCCGAACCACGACTGCTCCGTCCTGCAAACTTCCCTCCCAGCGTGCCCGGGAATGGTCACTACATCGCCACATCCTCAACCGGACATGTGACAGGGATAATCAACATCATGGGACGAGTTTTCATGGTGCCACTCGACAATCCATTCGAGATCGTACTTAAAGAAATCGAACAGATTCGAAAAAAAACCAATGTCATCGTAGTCGACTTCCACGCAGAAGCCACTTCTGAAAAAATCGCCATGGGCTGGCACCTCGACGGCCATATCACAGCAATCGTTGGAACCCACACTCATGTCCAAACCGCTGACGAGCAAATATTACCTGGCGGTACCGCATACATCACTGACGTCGGGATGACAGGCCCACACGATTCAATCATAGGAGTGCAAAAAGAGGCCGTCCTTAGTCGTTTTGTTAATTCAATGCCTGCCCGCTTCGAACCTGCTACCGGTCGCCCCCTGCTCAATGCTGTAATAATCACAGCGGATGAAAACACAGGTAAAGCGACAGCGATAGAGCGCCTAAGACTCTCGGCAAGTGACATCGACACCATCGAATCTGGCGAGGCATAACTTTCGTGAACCACCTATCAAGCAAACTACCATTCGACGAAGAACCAGAAAGGCAGCCTGAGTCTCAGACTCGCCGCATTCTCTCAGTCAGTGAACTAACAACAGAAATCAGAAGTCTGTTAGAGGAACGATACTTTGACGCTTGGGTCGAGGGAGAGATCTTGAATTGCCGACACTGGCAAAGCGGACACCTCTACTTCACTCTTAAAGATCAAAATTCCCAATTGAAAGCAGTAATGTTCCGAAACTCACTTCGACATCTGAAATTTACTCCGGAAGATGGCCAATATGTAGTGGCACGTGGGCGTGTCAGTGTTTACGAGCGAAAGGGGGAATACCAGATCGTCTGCGAACACCTCGAACCACATGGGAGAGGAGCACTTCAGATCGCATTCGAACAATTAAAAAAACGCTTGCAAGACGAAGGCCTATTCGATCAAGCGCGTAAACGCCCACTTCCAAGACTTCCTAGGAAAATCGGCATCGTTACTTCCCTCGACGGCGCTGCTGTCAGAGACATTATCAAGGTACTCAGACGACGTCATCCAAACTTGCACTTAATCATCAAACCCACACGCGTTCAGGGTGACAACGCATCGGAAGCTATCACTCAAAGCCTTGAGGCCATCGCAAAAGTCCACGGCGTCGATGTAATCATTGTGGGTAGGGGGGGAGGAGCGATTGAGGACTTATGGGCTTTCAATGAAGAAAGTGTGGCGCGAGCTATCGTTAAAATGCCCGCGCCTGTTATCTCGGCCGTGGGTCACGAAATTGATTTCACTATCGCAGATTTCGTAGCGGATCTAAGGGCAGCAACTCCATCGGCTGCTGCTGAACTAGTCATCGCTGCAAAAGAGGAAGTAACTTCTTACATTGAACACCTACACAACCGAACACAAACTTCAACTCGCATAGCCTTACAACGAGCCACCCGCCAACTACACTCGCTCGATAGGCGTCCAGGATTGACAAGTTGGCCAGCACGACTCGCATCCTATTTAAGGCATCTAGCAGATATGACGCACGGGCTTCGGCATGCCGGGCGCGGGAGACTGGACAACCGCCGACGATGTCTTCACGATTTGCAGCATCGCCTGGAAGCCTCTAACTTCCGTCGTACACTTGGTACATCACGCACCCGCCTGGTGGCCGCCAACGGTCGGACCAATAGCGCCATTAAGCGGATACTCCAGGCCCGTGATGCTCAATTTCGGGTATTGGCTGGACGCCTCAACAACCTAAGCCCTCTAGGTGTCCTGGCCCGAGGATACTCTATCTGCTGGAATGCCGATCGTACTGCAATTATTCTCGACGCGGAAAATACCACTGCTGGTGATACCGTACACGTGACTCTCCACAGAGGCGAACTTTCATGTGAAGTGAAGTAGGTCTGAATTATGAAGAAAACTACAAAAGATTTTGAATCTGCCATCGCCGAACTCGAGCAAATCGTGAAAACTCTTGAAGAAGGTGAACTTCCACTCGAGAAATCCCTGGAATTATTCGAACGAGGCGTGAAGTTATCAAAGTTCTGCCACAGCACACTAGAAGAGGCCGAACGACGCATCGAAATTCTTGACGACCGCGGGGAGTTACAAGAAGCTCCAGAAACGCTGGAACTCACCGAAGAATCTGACCCAGAAAAGAAACGGTGACACAGACAAAGACCAGCGCGTATCTAGGGGACCAGAGAGAGCTGGTCGACACCGCATTAGCGAGTGTTCTCACTTCGATCTCAGACTGCCCTCCTATCATAAGAAAAGCCATGCAGTACAGTGTACTGGCCGGAGGCAAACGTCTTCGACCAATTCTAACGCTTACGGCTGCTGAGACCGTGGCTCAACGCGACAGCTCCAATAAGATTACCGTCGAGCAAGCGAGAAACTTAGCCATGCCGGCTGCTTGTGCTATCGAACTCATTCATACCTACTCACTCATTCACGACGACCTACCAGCCATGGATGATGACGCCCTACGTCGCGGACAACCCACCTGCCACGTCGTCTACGGAGAAGGAATGGCTGTCCTCGCCGGTGACGGCCTCCTCACTGAAGCCTTCAACTTAATGGCACAAAAACCATCAGCGTCACAAGACCATGATGGATATCAATTGGCCGATCGTAAACTCCGCACGATCGCTCTTGTAGCTACTGCTGCCGGCGCAATAGGGATGGTGGGAGGACAAGCTATTGACCTTAGTTCCTCAATTGACAAGGTCGAAACAGAAACAGAATCCCTATCACAACTTGCTGGAGAAGAATTACGATCGATGCACGCGCGAAAAACTGGGGCTCTCTTTCGAGCCTCCGTTTGCGCAGGAGTCGTGATGGCCGGTGGATCAGAAACTTGTGTGGCTGCTGCTGACCGCTACGGAGCCGAGTTGGGCCTAGCATTTCAGATCATCGACGACATCCTCGATGTCGAAAGTGAACCGGAACAGCTCGGAAAAACGACCGGAAAAGACGCAGTCGCACGTAAATCAACATACCCTGCCTTGTATGGTGTAGAGCAATCTCGTCGGCTCGCTTCTGAGTGTATAGCGCGAGCCCACAAAGCCCTAGCCTCATCAGGGCTTGAGGGGAAACTCGATGAGATCGCAAACTGGCTTCTCCATCGTACTAGCTAAAATCCTATCTCCCCAGTGACGATGGTAAAACGTTATCGACTCGACGTACTGATGGTCGAACGCGGTTTGGCTACTACCCGTGAACGAGCCCGTTCTCTCATTTTGGCTGGACGAGCCCTCGTCAACGGCTGCATCGTTACGAAGGCTGGCAGTCAGGTATCAACCAGCGCCAAGCTAGACCTTTCTGAACCAGCCCATCCTTACGTGGGTCGTGGCGGCATCAAACTGGCACACGCACTCAAAGTTTTTGAAGTCGCAGCCTCAGGACGAATCGCCATCGACATTGGAGCCTCCATCGGTGGCTTCACCGACGCACTACTCCAACATGGCGCAGCACGCGTAATCGCAGTCGATGTCGGTCATGGTCAACTGGACTGGCAATTGCGTAACAACCCTAGAGTATTGGTAATCGAACGTTTCAATGCTCGTCACCTTACGACAGATGCCCTTCCATCAGAATTTCAAAAAGTCGACATCGTGACAATCGATGTTTCTTTTATTTCCGTAAAAAAAATTCTTCCTGTAATACCGTCATTGCTGAACCCAGATGCTGATGTAATCGTGCTGGTCAAACCTCAATTCGAAGCTGGGAGATCTGAAGTCGGAAAGGGAGGAATCGTAAGGGATCCGGTAATCCATGCAAAGACTGTTAATGAAGTCATAGCATTCGCCGATCGAATCGGATTGCATTACACTGCTAAGGTTCCCTCACCCATTACCGGAAGTGGGGGCAACCGAGAGTTTTTATTGCATCTTCGTAGTGCTGTCAACTCGTAACTAACGTTTTAAATTATTTGGAGCTCATGAGTAATAAGAAACTCACATCACAACAAAGCCCCCCTGTAAAAAATGTGGGGATTGTTGCTAAGTCCCGCTTACATGAGGCAGTTCCAGTAGTTTTGAAAATCGTAGAATGGCTAAACAACCGTGGCGTGAATGCAACGCTAGAATCTGAAACTGCATCGTTGGCAGGATCGCCCTCGGCGTACCAAACCGCCACACGCAATGAACTCCCAAAACAGGTAGAACTGATTCTAATTCTTGGTGGTGACGGCACTTTGATCGGCATGGCCGACCGTATTTCTGAAGCGGGCGTTGATATTCCGATCCTTGGTGTTAATTTCGGGGGGCTTGGTTTCCTTACAGAAATTACACTCTCCGAACTATATCCCTCATTACAATCAGTTCTGGACGGCACCGCCGACTTCGATAAACGAATGATGCTTAAATCATGTATTAATCGAGCGGGGCAAGTTTTTGCAAAAAAAACCGTGCTCAACGATGTCGTCATCACTAAAGGTGCGTTAGCTCGTATTATCAGTCTCTCAGTATCAGTGGGGGAAAACTTCGTCACTCAGGTACGAGCCGATGGACTGATTTTAGCTACTCCAACAGGGTCAACTGCCTACAATCTTTCGGCCGCAGGACCAATCGTCCATCCGGCCATAGACGCTCTACTCCTAACACCTATAGCTCCACATACTCTCACCAATCGCCCCATCGTCCTCCCTGCAAGTGAAGAAATCCAAGTGCGACCGCTCCTTAGTGATACGAACGAGGAAGTCTACGTCACTTTTGATGGGCAATCTGGCTTTCAACTTCATGGGGATGACGTAGTAACAGTTTCGCCTGCTGGATCACATCTCAGACTAGTACGAGCCTCAGCTAGGAGTTACTTCGAAGTGCTTCGCCAAAAACTTAAGTGGGGGAATTGCTAAACGTGCCACACCTATTGTGCTTTTTTCCGTCGTTTCTCACGAAAGTAGCGAACCTGATACGTCTGAACGTTCCTGTTGTGCTCTCTTAGTGTTCTAGCAAACGCATGAGATCCATCATTCCGGCTGACAAAGAAAAGGTAGTCGACTTTCTCCGGACTCAGTGCTGCTTCTAGTGAAGCCTTCCCAGGTGCAGCAATCGGCCCAGGAGGTAGCCCAGGATAGCGATAGGTGTTGTACGGCGAGTCAAAATTAAGATTCGCCCTAGTCAAGTTCCCATCGTAAAGGCCAGCAATCTGAAGCGCATAGATAACAGTGGGGTCGCATTGCAAACCCATGCCAATATTTAGACGATTCCGATAAACACCTGCAACGGTTCGCCGTTCGTTGGCTCTAGCTGTCTCTTTTTCAACGAGCGATGCGAGCGTCACAACCTGACGTACTGTGTATCCCTGCTTCTCTGCTGCCCTTTTAAGTTCGGCACTAAATGCTCGCTCAAATCCACGTACCATCTCAACTACCAACTCACGTGCAGTCGTACCGACGGGAACCCTGTAAGTATCAGGAAACAAATAGCCCTCAAGATCTACAGCCTCAGTATCAAGATTCGCAATCAACGAAGCATCAATAGCTGCAGCCATAAACTCAGAGGCTGTTCCAAGCCCTGAACGTTCGAATACAGCAGCCATCTCGTCTAGCCTAAGACCTTCAGGAAAGGTGATGGCCGATAGCATCACGTCTCCTCGCGCGATCTTCCTCACAACTTCTGTTGCGGACATCGGTCGGTCAAACCTGTAATGTCCCGATTGAAGCCATGGTCCCTTACCCGTCACACGAAGTGCCCATCTGAAGAGGCTGTAATCACTCACGACACCAGTCTCAATGAGTCGACTACCAATTGCAGATCCCGACATCCCTTGCGGGATTTCGACAACCATCTCCCCACTAACATAACCCCGAAAAGGCTGCACAAGACTCGTATAGAGCGCACCGACTCTGTAGCCACTAATCATCAGCGACACAACGACGGTGATTCCAAGCACTTTTTTAAAATTAACTCGTATCCACATAACCAAGATTAAAAATCCCTACACATCTTTAAATTTATGTTCATCAAGAATTTAAAAATTTCACACCCCAAGGCGAACCGAAATCGTCGCGACGACACTCAGTGACAGCGCGACATGCCGGCCTTCTGGTCTAGATAATCTTGGAGTATAACGGCAGCCGCAGCAGCATCAAGCTTAACTTTACGTCTTCTCCAATCTCTTTCCTTGACCGCAAGCCGACTTTCTGCCTCGCGACTAGTCAATCGCTCGTCTTGGAACAGAATCGGAGAATTCACTAAACGAGACAGACATCTAGACAACTCTCGAACGCGTGTCGTCTGCTCATTAGGTGTTCCATCCAAACGGACAGGCAAACCGATCACGATCCCGCCCAGACCATCCTCTTCCTTTGAAAGAAAGTCAACGGCCGAGGCGATCAACTGCGCTGAAATTCGAATCGATCCCTTATGCTGAAGGACTTTCCATGGGCGGGCGAGCATGCCTGAAGAATCGCTGACTGCTAGTCCGATTCGCCGATCTCCATAATCAACACCAAGAATACGCATAGCTTAAAAAACTCTGGTGGCCCGAAAATGCTTGTCGTCCACAACCTTATTGCAACAACAAATCATGCCTAATTCGCGAGTAAAAGATTGTACCACCTCATCCCTGCAACGAAATTAACATCGACGTTGCGCCGGAACAATCAAATCGACTACGTAGTGGTTAATCCGATAGAATGTATCTCGTTCACATCATCACAGGCCAGGTCATTTAGAATGAGTTCACGGACTCGCCGATTCGCCCTCATACTTTCAGTTCCACTCCTGGCTTTTATCCTCGTCGGCGGCCTTCTCGGAAAGACCATCACTCGCAGTAATACCTATCAGCAACTCAGGATTTTTGAGGACGTAATCTCACTTATCACAAACAACTACGTTGAAGAAGTCGAAATCGATCAAGTTATGAGAGGTGCCCTTCGCGGTTTGGTCGACAGTCTCGACGCGGACAGCTCATACCTAACCACCGAACAAGTAACAAAAATGGAAAGTGGCTACCCTGCGCCAACAGCCGGCGTAGGATTATCACTAACACGGCGTTATTACCTGCAAACGATAGCAGCACGTGACGGATCAGCAGCCGAACAGTCAGGGCTCGAACCCGGTGACTACATCCGAAGCATTGACGGGAAATCTACGCGTAACATGTCAGTATTTGAGGGTTCAAGGTTACTCAGAGGCGAAGAAGGTTCTGTCGTCTCCCTGACAGTCATTCGTGGTGATGCAGCGGATCCAAAGGATATCGAACTCATCCGTAGAATTCCTCCCTCTCCAACAGTTTCCGCTGAGCTCGCCGAATCAGGTACTGGCTACATCCGTATCTCCGCATTCGGACCCAAGGTCACGCAGCTGATAGAATCTAAAACTATCTCCTTACTTAGCAAAAACATCAAAAACCTCATCATAGACGTACGACGAACGGCAGAGGGTCCTTTGTCGAGTGGCCTGACAACGGCACGGCTATTCGTCTCTGAGGGTATTCTCGGCAGCCTCGAAATAAGAGGCATAGCACCAAAACCGGTAGTCGCCAATCCAAACATTTCCTTAACTACGCTTCCAATCGCTGTGCTTACCGATGCAGGAACAGCAGGCGCAGCGGAATTATTCGCAGCCGCCCTGTCAGGTAATAACCGTGCAGAACTAATTGGTATGCGGACAGCCGGTCGTGTCGGTTTACAGGAGCTAGTAAAACTTCCTGATGGCAGTGGACTATGGCTAACACATGGTCGTTACCTAAATCCATCCAATCAGCCCATTCATGAGGTTGGACTTGAACCAGATATTCACGTTAACGCACCAAGCCACGAATTCGGCACTACTCAATCAAACACCGATCCCATACTCGAACATGCATTCGAGTATTTCAATCTGAAAGAGGCCGCGTAACCGTGAGCACGCTGCTGTAACATCGTCAGACATGTTGTTTTCCTTGACAGCTCTCGCAGCCTCGCATATAACCGCAGTTTGATTATGTCCTTCGTTTCAAAATTCACTGATGCCAGAACTAACCAGGAGGCCCGATGAATAGACAGGAGCTCGTCACGAAAATCGCTAAAGACACCGGCATCACAAAAACGTGTGCGGCGAAAGTAGTTGACTCATTCCTCGACGGTATTTCTCGTTCACTTAAGAAAGG
>CAZQMT010000054.1:0-12972 GCA_964594555.1 uncultured Vicinamibacterales bacterium | reverse complement strand
AGGGGGAAATCTATGGCAGGCGGGCGACCGCTCTCAAGACCATGGATTAACTTTAAATATTCGCTCCCCCGAGTTCTGCTTGGTTGTGGCCAAGAACAGCAACGACCAATTCCTCACGGGGAAAGGCTTGACCTACTACCCGTTCAGAATTTTCGATCAACCCGACCACGCCAATCACTGGGGTGGGATGGATAGACGCACCATCAGTCTCGTTATAGAGACTCACATTCCCGCCCGTAATTGGTATATCAAGCGCGCGACAAGCCTCGCCGATCCCCTTAACCGCTTCTGCAAACTGCCACATAATTTCAGGTCTTTCTGGGTTGCCAAAATTGAGACAGTTAGTTGCACCAATCGGCAAAGCCCCAGCGCAGGCCACATTACGTGCTGCTTCAGCAACAGCCAACATCGCGCCTCGATAAGGATCAAGTAAGCAGTAACGGCCATTACCATCCAGTGACATCGCCAAAGCTTTTTGAGAACCCTTGATCCTCACAACCGCTGGACCGCCCCCAGCCGACAAGAGAGAATTCGTTCGAACCATATGATCATACTGGCGGTAGATCCAACGTTTACTCGCAATCGTACTGGACCCAAGTAGGCGTAGCAGCGATTCTTGCGGACTTGCTAGGCGCTCCAGATCATTGACATCTAATTGCTGCTGCTCATCCAGCCATTCAGGACGCTTGACCGGTCGACGATAGACCGGCACATCATCAACAAGAGCACGATTAGGAATTTCTGCAACCGTAGTGCCACCCTGGGTAACACATAACATGCCGGAATCAGTAACTCTTCCGACACGAACCGCATGAAGATCCCACTTTTGAAAAATTCGTTCTACCTCTTGTTCGCGCCCACGCTTAGCAACAAGAAGCATCCTTTCCTGTGACTCAGACAGCATGACCTCGTACGCATTCATGCCGGCCTCTCGACGCGGCACTAGATCAATATCAATTTCAATTCCTGAACCGCTGCGTGCACCCATCTCACACGTCGAGCATGTCAGTCCAGCCGCCCCCATATCTTGCAATCCCACGAGAACATCTGTTTCCATCAGCTCCAGACACGCCTCTAGGAGCAACTTTTCCATGAATGGATCGCCGACCTGTACAGCTGGACGTCTTTCAGATAAGTGCTCATCGAACTCAGCCGAAGCCATCGTGGCACCGTGAATACCGTCACGACCAGTCTTCGCACCAACATAGTAAACAGGATTCCCCACACCATCCGCACGGCCTTTAACAAGCGCGTCGCTTTTTACCAGACCAAGGCAGAACACGTTGACGAGAGGATTGCCAGTGTACGATTCGTCAAAGGCAACTTCACCTCCCACTGTTGGTATGCCTAAGCTATTTCCGTAGCCGGCAATGCCATCCACCACACCCTCAAAAACCCGACGACTAGATGGATCCTCAAGAACACCGAATCGCAAAGAGTTTAAAAGGGCAATCGGACGAGCTCCCATGGTAAAAATGTCCCTGACGATCCCGCCAACACCAGTTGCCGCACCCTGATATGGCTCGATGAATGAGGGGTGGTTATGGGATTCAATCTTGAAGACGGCCGCGACACCGTCACCAATATCTACCGCCCCAGCGTTCTCGCCTGGCCCTTGCAATACTCGAGGGCTTTCGGTTGGTAATGTTCGTAAATGAACACGAGAACTTTTATAACTGCAATGCTCCGACCACATCACCGAGAAGATACCGAGCTCCGTCAATGAAGGAGTACGCCCCATGGCCTGAACAATACGATCGTACTCTTCATCTGACAGGTCGTGACGTTTGAGTGTTTCGGGATCAATACTCATCGTAAGTAAGTCTTTGAAAAAGCTCTACTTGTTCTTGACGATATCAGTTAATCCATCCGCTACGATCGATTCAAACAAAAACCGGCCGTCTTGACTTCCAAGAATCTCTTCACAGGCTCGCTCTGGATGCGGCATAAGTCCAACGACATTTCTGGCTTCGTTACAAATTCCAGCAATGGAATGACTCGAACCATTGGGATTAGCACAGTCATTAATCTCACCTGACGAATCGGAATACCTGAAAATCACTTGCCCATTGTCCTCGAGCTTACGGAGTGTTTCCGGTGGTGCATAGTAATTACCATCGCCATGGGCGATAGGCATACGTAAGACCTGACCACGTGTGCAACTTCGAGTGAACGGCGTGTCGACAGACTCTACTGACAGATGAACCTGTTCACACTTAAACTTCAAGCCTTGATTCCGCAACATGGCTCCAGGAAGCAAGCCCGACTCAAGAAGCACCTGAAACCCATTGCAAATACCCAACACCGGACCGCCTCGTCTAGCAAATCGAACTACTTCGTCCATGACGGGTGAAAAACGAGCAATCGCTCCAACTCGAAGATAATCCCCATGCGAAAACCCTCCAGGAAGTAAAACGGCATCACATCTACCGAGATCTTTTTCTTTGTGCCAAACTAGCCTGGCCGAATAACCAAGAACATTTGAAACTGCATAGTGGGCATCGTGATCACAATTTGAACCTGGAAATACAACAATCGCAAACATCATTGTTCAAATCTCAACACGGCGCACGGGGCCTCTAAGCTCGTCCGGGCTTCCCAACGGTTACGACCCATCATCACTCCCAGAACCCGAGTCAATATCGACGCGGTAACTTTCGATGACTGGATTCGCCAGCAGCTTGTTGGCTACCTCCGATGCCATAGCCTTAGCCTCTGTTTCTGATGACACATCGAGATCAAGCTCAAAATACTTACCCTGACGAACATCTAGCACTAGCCCATACCCTAATGTATGCAAGGCGTCTGCAATCGTTTTACCCTGTGGATCAAAGACCGAAGTCTTAAGACTTACAAAAACCCGTGCTCTCAAGATGTATCCTCCTGTCTAGCCACTCCTAGCCCAAGCGCCCCCAAGGCACCATCATTCCACCGATTCTGGCGCTCGTTCGAAAACACGGGCGAAAACAGCATCAACATGACGTAGTTGCGTGTCAAGATCGAAAGCTTGCTCGATTTCCTCAACTGACAATGCATCTGTAACCTCGGGGTCATTAAGTAGTAACTTCTTATAATCGATGCCCTCATCGAAAGACCGCATAGCATTCCTCTGTACATACTCATAGGCTTTTTCACGAGAGACACCTCGACGAGCAAGCTCAAGCAGCACAGTACCCGAAAACACAACTCCTCGTGAGTGACTTAAATTCTCTTTCATCCGATCAGGATGTACAACCAAACCTCGGACAATTTTTGTGAAGCGGAGCAACATGTGATCAAGCGCAATAAAACTATCTGGGATAATCACTCTCTCGACCGAAGAGTGTGAGATGTCACGCTCATGCCAAAGTGCAATGTTCTCTAGAGCCGCCATAGAATTAGCTCGGATCAACCGCGCCAACCCCGTCACTTGCTCGCAACCAATAGGGTTTCGCTTGTGCGGCATCGCCGAAGACCCCTTCTGTCCCTTAGCAAATGGTTCCTCGACTTCCCCGATTTCAGTTTTTTGAAGTCCTCGGATCTCTAGAGCAAACTTTTCCAACGAACCGCCCGTAATAGCAAGCGCTGTCAACAACTCCGCGTGCCTGTCTCGCTGTACAACCTGTGACGAGACTGGTGCAGGCACCAAATTCAAGTGTCTGCAAACATTCGCCTCAATGGATGGGTCCAAATGTGCGAACGTCCCAACAGCTCCGGAGAGCTTACCTATACTCACCACCTCTTTTGCACGCTTAATACGGTCTCTGTTCCGACAAACTTCCGCATACCAGAGCGCCAACTTAAGACCAAAAGTCATCGGCTCCGCGTGTACACCATGGGTTCGGCCAATCATCGGCGTGTGGCGGTGCTCTTCGGCTCTCTTTCGAACCTCTAGCAGAAGATCGTCGCAACGTTGCAGTAAAAGCTCACAAGCCTCTCGCATCTGGATGGCTTGCGCGGTATCAAGAACATCAGAGGAAGTCAGGCCGAAGTGCAGCCAACGAGCAGATGGACCAACTTGCTCAGCAACCGCGGTCGTGAAAGCAATCACATCGTGTTGAGTTATTGCTTCAATCTCCTCAACTCTTCGGGCATCAACCTTAGCCGCAGACCGAATGTCCTCAGCAGCCTCTGCTGGAATTATTCCTGCATCCGCCATCGCAACAGCGGCAGCAATCTCAACTTGAAGCCATGTTTCATAGCGGCGCTGTTCGGTCCAGATAGCGCCCATTTCTTGATGCGTATAACGAGGAATCATTGACTGCCTTATCTCCTTAACTGAAACCCAAAAATGCCACAAACATCTATAAACCCTATTAACTCCACGCTCATGCGAACGGGAGATCCACCTGGCCGCAGCAAGATACAGAGCTTCTCAATCTAGAAACTCCTAACAATTCCTCTAAATCAACGGTTTCCGTAACACTTTCTTGATTCGAGACTACAACGCGAACATTGTTTCGGCCACGTCTGCGTAGCGCATCTCGGCATGCCATTTCAGCAATTTCTGGCGAATTATTGACTCGACTCAAGTGCATCAAAACCACACAACGAACCGATTCACCTAAATCACTTCTGATAAAGTCAGCAAGTGCTTCGTTAGAAAGATGACCTTGAGGCCCACCAATTCGTAATTTCATCCAAGGCGCGTAGGGGCCACTCTCCAGCATTTCAGTTGAGTGATTAGATTCGATCACGAGTGCCACGCAATCCCGAAAGTGACCGGCTAATTTCGGTGTCATTGTTCCAATATCAGTCGCGAAGCCGATTGGTCCATGTGGCGTCTCAACTCGAAAGGCCAATGTTTCGACTGAATCGTGCGGAACAGTGAAAGCCTGAAAGCCAAGGCCACAAAGATTAAATCTAGTGTCTGGTCTCAGTTCTACACACTCCATTCCTAACGAGACACAAGTTTTCAAAATCTTACTTCTGAAAGTCGCATCAGCCGCATAAACGGGCACAGGGTGACGTTGCACAAAGCGCATAACACCCTTCACGTGATCCATGTGCGAATGCGTAACAAGGATCCCTTGAATAGATTCCGGTTCAACACCAAGGCTTCTGAGGTGCTGTGCTACCTTCTTATACGAAAGACCAACATCGATCAGTAGACGCTCGACTCCATTCGCGAGCAGCGTCGCATTTCCCCTGCTTCCACTTCCGAGAACCGTCAGCTGGACGGCGATATACAGGCCCTCACATTAGCCTAAATCGAGACGTTGTTTAGAAACGTCTAAATCACTCTGTGGACCCAATACCGTCACGGCAAGAGCCCCCCTCCCAAAAAGATCCTTCGCCACTCTTTGCACAGCATCAATCGTAACTGCCTCTATGCTCTTGAGAGCATCATCCATACTGAACTGGTGGTCGAAGTAAATCTCCTGACGAGCAAGATTCGACATCCGACTGGACGTGTTCTCAAGACTCAGCATCAAACTCCCCTTAAGGTGATCCTTCGCGCGCCGAAGCTCAGCCTCAGGCACGGGCTGTTTCATGCCACGTAACTCTGTAACAACCAGATCAAGAACCTCATCCACTGTCTCTGAGCCACAGCCCACGTAAACCATCAACGAACCCGCATCACGGTAGGCGCTGATCCCACTAAAAATAGCGTAAGCCAAGCCCCGCTTCTCCCTCACGTTCTGAAACAAGCGAGCGCTCATCGAGCCACCCAGTACCGTATTGAGTACATAGCCAACATAGCGATCCGGATGATCTTGGGGATAACCAACCGTGCCCAAACATATGTGCGCCTGCTCAAGATCCTTCGTTTTAGTAACGATACGAGGTACTACCGTTGGTAGAAAATCTTCACGTGGTTCTCCTCCAACGGGCACGCCGGAGAACAAATCGCCAACGAGGTCCCGAAGACTCTCGTGCTCAAGGTTGCCAGCAGCAGCAATAACCAAATTCGGTGCGGTGTAAGTACCTTCAAAATAATCTTTCAGAGACTCTCTGGTGAGCCCTTCCACTGATTCTTTAACGCCGAGAATCGGCTTCCCTAGCGGATGACCTTCCCAAAAATTCTGAACAAAGAGTTCGTGGACAAGATCATCAGGCGTGTCCTCAACCATCTTAATTTCTTCAAGAATTACCCTTTTTTCTCTCTCGACTTCGTCGTCAGGGAATAAAGGATTAATCACGATATCCGACACGATATCGACAGCCAGTGGAAGATGTTCATCGAGGACCTTGAAATAATATCCCGCGTACTCCTTCGCAGTGAAGGCATCCATATGACCACCGACAGAGTCGATGGATTGCGCAATGTCCTCAGCCGATCGTTTCGCGGTACCTTTAAAAAGCATGTGCTCAACAAAGTGTGCAATGCCTCCAGATTCCTGACTTTCATGCCGTGAACCTCGAGTCAGCCATGCTCCAACGCTGACCGACCGTACATGCGGCATGGTCTCAGTAACGAGACAGAGACCGCTATCAAAAACCTCACGAACGATCATACTTGTATGGAGAAGCCACCGGTCCTGACTTCCGGAAAAACGAACGAAAGGAAACCCTCGCAAGCCATTGGAGTAAAAGGGATTATGCTCGCCTAGACACTGGGATCATAGCATGGCTTCGAGTGGACTTCAACTACGGTTAACAATGCGCCGTGCTATGATCGCAATTGAGAGTTTTGGCAGTTCACCCTCATCTCAAAGACTCAACGACCGTCGCTCATACAGTCGTGATGGCCTCTACAATTAGCCGTGCTTAACATCACCGAAATGGAACTTGCCGAGCTCGAGAAGGAGCTCGAGTTAAGCGGAGTCGCGTGCTACCACGCACGACAAATCTACCGCTGGATTTACCGTCACGGCATTGAAGATTTCGAGCGCATGACAAATTTGTCTCATGATTTACGTCATCAACTGACCACTACAACTAAGATCTCGACACCAAAAATTTCGCACAAAGCACAATCCTCAGACGGCACCGTTAAATTTTTGCTAAAGCTTGAAGACGGCCATCAAATTGAATCTGTCTTCATTCCGGACACCCCAGCACAGACCTTGTGTATCTCAACTCAGGTCGGCTGTGCGATGGCATGCACGTTTTGTTTGACAGGAAGCATGGGACTCATCCGAAATCTTTCGGCCGGTGAAATTTCAGGACAAGTACGAGTCTTAGCAAAAAATCTCAACTTACTTAATCAACGTTTTAATATTGTGCTGATGGGTATGGGCGAACCACTTCACAACTACGATGCCACCATGAAAGCTCTCCGTTTACTCACAGATAAGGCTGGCATCGCCATTTCACCAAAACGCATCACACTCTCAACAGTTGGGCTCGTGCCTGCATTAAAACGGCTCGCAACTGAGCCCCTAATACCCAACCTTGCAGTTTCGCTTCATGCCACAAGTGAGGTGTCACGAGCACGCCTGGTTCCAGTAAATCGTAAATACAGCCTAGCCGAGGTGCTAGATGTTTGCGCGAAGTTCCCTCTCAAACATCGCAGTCGCATCACGTTCGAGTACGTCCTCCTCAAGAACGTCAACGACTCACTAGAAGAGGCGAAGACATTGGCCAAACTCTTGCGAGGCGTTCGATCGAAAGTCAATCTAATCCCACTCAACGAATCTGTCGACATTCCTTTTGAACGTCCAGACGACGGAGTTGTCGACCGCTTCGCCAAAGAACTCGCACGACACCATTTAGCGGTCTCAGTGAGAAAAAGCAGAGGGCATGAAATTCAGGCAGCTTGTGGACAGTTGATCGTAGGAAATACTCGCGAGTCAACCTCATAACTCGAAATATCGCGATGCCTTATATGTCTCAGGCCACTACGGCCACCCATCTAACCACTAGCAAGAAATAATAAAGGCCGATACAAGACTGAGAATCATCAGTTTATTGTTCTATTGACAATCTTTCCGTGTAAAGTGTTGTCCGCTTTAGTAATTTGGACGGCCACCCACTCATTTCCAGGTTGTTTCGATTCAACACTAACTTTTAGATAATTATCTGTAATTACCTGTCGCCCCCTCTTTAGAGTTATCCCGTCCCTGATCGTACCTACCTGTGAATCCCAAAACCGGCGTGTGAGATCCGCACCAATTTCCCGAATCGTTCGAGCACGGTCTCTTATAACCGAAGGTGATACTTTGTCACCAAGAGTCGTTGATGGAGTTCCGGGTCGGTCCGAATAGGGAAAAACGTGGAGGTACGTAATGGGAGACTTCTTTAGATAGGATGACAGCATCTGAAAATCTTTGTCAGTTTCACCAGGAAATCCGACTATTACATCCGAACCAATGGCAGCATTCGGTAACCGTCGACGAATCAACTCCACGATAAAGCGGTAGTCTGACAACCGATAGGGGCGACACATCGACCGAAGTACTTTGTCACTTGCATGTTGTAGAGGAAGGTGAAAATGTGGCGCGAATCGGCTACTACAAGAGACCAGATCGACAATGCCTGGTGTGCAGTCAGCAGGCTCAAGAGAACTGATCCGGAATCTGAGCTGAGCCTGATGAGTGCTAAGTAATCGTAAGAGCTCGAACAAAGAACTTGCCGGGTTCAGATCACGACCGAACGACCCAAGATGAACACCTGACAGAGCAACCTCTTTGTCGCCCAACTCCGCCGCCCGTGTAACACGGGACTCCACAAAATCAGGTAAAACACTCCTTCCAGAACCCCGCGTCGATGGAATAATGCAGTAAGAACAGGTCTCATTACAACCGGTTTGCACCCCCAGGGTATAAAAGGTTCTTGAGAGCGTCGAAGACTCAATCGCTGCACCGCATGCCCCGTCACCTTTCCCGAAACGATCAGCCGTTGACAGCCCCGTCATCGATGACGCGAGTAGCTCGGGAATCTGTTCCTTTAGATTATTACCAACAACACGGAATACTTGCGGTAACTCAGCCACCTCATCTGGACAACGCGTCGCATAGCATCCTGTCATAAGGATCCTTACAGCCGGATTCGATTTAGCCAACCTGCGAACAACTTGGCGTGCACTCCGATCAGCTGACGCAGGCACTGAACAGGTATTGACCAAGACAACATCAGCCGCCTCCGGAGCAGACTGGATACCACCAGCATCGATGAGCTGCTCTTCGAGACGAATCGAATCACCTTGATTCACTCGGCAGCCGAATGTAACAACCGCGTATCTCACCTGGACCTTGACTCGACCTTCTTTGCAGCACGCTCAACTTTATCTGCGAGCTTTTTCTTGTATGCCTCTAACTGGCTCGCCACTTCCTGATCACTAAGAGCAATAATTTGCGCCGCTAGAACAGCAGCATTGATCGCTCCTGGCTTACCAACAGAAACGGTTGCCACGGGAACCCCTGGAGGCATCTGTACCGTCGACAACAGAGCATCAAATCCCTGTAATGCCGAAGAATCGATAGGAACACCGATCACCGGCTTTGTCGTGTGCGCCGCCACAACTCCAGCTAAGTGAGCGGCCGCACCAGCCCCTACAATGAAGACCTGAACACCTCGGTCTGGTGCAGAATCAATGAAGTGACGTACACGATCTGGTGATCTGTGGGCCGAAGCGACTGTCATCTCACATGTGAGTCCAAGCTCCTCGAGTGTGAGAACGGCATTCTCCATAACCGGTGCATCCGAATCTGAACCCATAAGAATTAAAACTCGTATCTTACTCATCCCAAATGTTCCTCCTTAATATGTGCACGCGAAAAATATCACGTGAACGAACATCACAATTGAAAATCAAGAGCCTTCTTACCAATATCACCTCTGATGTACTTTCCATCGAATGAGATCACATCAGCCGCAGCATAAGCTTTGTTAATGGCCTCCTCATAGTCTCTACCCATACCAACAACCGTAAGAACACGCCCTCCGCTAGTGATAATCCTGTTGTCCTGTTTGGCGGTACCAGCATGAAAAACAAATACACCCGGCATCTGAACCGCTTGTTCAAGACCATTAATAACTTTTCCGTTCTGATACTTTCCAGGGTAACCAGCTGAAGCCAACACTACACCCACTGTCGCTTTCTCACTAAGATGGTTAACACTAGATTCGAGACTACCTCTAGCTGCCGCGGTAAGAAGTGGCGTCAGATCACCCTCAAGAATCGGTAGAATTACTTGAGCTTCTGGATCACCTAGCCGCACGTTAAACTCGATGACTTTCGGTCCATCAGTTGTGAGCATAAGCCCAACGTAAAGGAAGCCGCGGAACTCCCTCTCTTCATCGCGTAGACCACTGATCACCGGTTCGACAATTCGGTCCATAACTTCACTTGCCACCTGCGGTGTAACACGTGGGCTTGGTGCAAATGCACCCATACCACCCGTATTCGGTCCACGATCATTATCAAAGATTCGCTTGTAATCCTGAGCCGAAGGTAGCGGCATACTACGGCGTCCATCGCACAACACAAAGAACGATACCTCCTCACCCACGAGATGTTCTTCAAGAACGAGGGTACTACCGGCAGTCCCAAAACGATGACCGTGCATTGCAGCCCGAATAGCCTGATCTGCCGTAACCCTATCCTGAGCCACTACGACACCTTTACCAGCGGCCAAACCATCCGCCTTAATGACAATCGGATATTCGAATTCACCACGGGTGAGTACCGCCTGCGCCGACTCCATATCTCGACAGATTTTGTAGCTCGCTGTTGGAATTCTGTGCCGTGTCATGAATTCCTTGGCAAATGCCTTACTGGACTCGAGTTCAGCCGCCAAACGAGTAGGACCTAACAACAACTGACCCTCTGAAGTAAAAAGATCAGCTATGCCCGCTGAAAGTGGTAGCTCAGGCCCAACGACGGTAAGGTCTACGCGCTCAACTCGAGCAAGCTCAAGTAACTCTTCCGGTGAACTTAGGTCCCCTTGGATACAACGCGCGAAGCGAGCAATACCCGCATTTCCCGGTACACAAACCACCTCTTTCACTTCAGGCTCATTGGCCAATTTCCAGATCAGGGCGTGCTCGGGCCCTCCCCCCCCAAGCAACAACAGCTTCAATTTCGCTTTTTATTAGATAAAATGGCCCGCCAAGGCCTCCCGATAGACGTTTTGATCATCCAAAAATCATTAAGCTATGGTTTCAGTCTAGAATCACCGCGTCCCTGTGATAGCCTAGCATAGACTTTTGATTAGTGGTCTCGCTTCGGAATGCGGGACTCAGAGGGGGTGAATCGGGTTGGCTGAAGTCAAGGTGCAAGATGGTGAGTCGATAGAAAGTGCACTTCGCCGTTTTAAGCGTAAAGTCCAGCAAGAAGACATAATCAAGGACATCAAAAAGCATTCGTTCTATCTGAAGCCAGGTGACAAGCGTAGGGCAAAACAAGCGTTAGCAAGAAAACGTTCGCGGAAAAAACAAAGACGCGAAGTAGAGTGACGTGCGGAGATCAACTGGGTTGTAGGTCTCGCTTTGGGCGTTACTCTTTTGGTTAACGGATCGACATTATTACTATCGATCACAAACTTGTTGAACGTACTTGGGACGTTCGATTTTGCATGAGAAGCCACTCGTAGCTTCTTTCACTCACTATAGCGCGTCCTTTCAGACGTTCTCTGGGGTGCAGGCCCCTCTCATAGACCGAAGTTCATACACGGCACAAGGACGTGAATAGTTATTCTTTCTTCAAGAATTTAGCGATTTCGCTACGTCCAGAGCAGTGGACAAAGAACCTGATCATCTTCGCAGGATTGATCTTTGGTCGGCAGCTCCTTGAACCAACAGCATGCCTTCGAGCCGCTGGAGCTTTTTTGATCTTCTGTGGTTTATCTAGCGTTGTATATCTTATCAATGACATCATCGATCGTAGAGCTGATAGTCACCACCCATTAAAATCTCAACGGCCGATCGCTTCTGGAAAATTTACTCTCCAAGAAGCAATTATCTCTATAGTACTCATCGGAACCACAGCACTCACCACAGCATTTTGGCTTGACACGAAGTTCGGATTCATTTCATTAGGTTATACAGCACTGTTCATCACGTACTCGACACTCCTCAAGCACATCATAATTCTTGACGTTCTCACAATCTCTATCGGTTTCGTGCTTAGAGCGGCAGCCGGAGCCATCGTTCTCAGCGTACCAATCAGTCATTGGTTGCTCGTCTGCACGATACTCCTTGCATTATTTTTAGCCTTTAGTAAACGTCGACACGAAATTGTACTGCTTGAGGACCGTGCTGTCGGTCATCGGTCATCACTCAGTGAGTACAGTCCGTACTTATTAGATCAGATGATTTCCGTAGTGGCCGCAGCAACTTTGATCGCCTATGCGGTTTACACGATAAGCCCAGAAACAACTGAAAAGTTCGGAACTGATCTTCTAGGATTAACGGTGTGTTTCCCGTTGTACGGAATCCTTCGTTATCTCTATCTTATTCATCAGCGTGAAGCTGGAGGTAATCCGTCGGAATTGCTGCTTCGCGATCTTCCCCTACTTCTGTGTATCGGATTATGGGCTCTCAGCCTCGTGGTTATAATCTACCGACCATCGTAATCACCTACTACTATGCCTACAACAAACGATTCCTCTATAACCACATTGCCAGCCACAAACCGTCAAAAATCCTCATTGGTTGCAATCGTGAAAACGCGCCCCCAGACAGTACTGGAGGACTACGATCGGTTAATGGAACTCGCCAGATACCATGAAACACTCGATGCGAGACAAGAGACGCTGCTCAAACTAAATTTATCTTGGACAAAATATTTTCCAGCATGCTCATCACAACCATGGCAAGTTGAAGGCGTCGTAAAAAAACTTAGCGAGGATGGTTTTGCACGAGAAAAATTAATTCCAGTTGAGAACAAAACCGTCGTCACTAATCCGCGAAAAGGGTGCAAAAATAATAGATGGGAGGGCACACTACAGCGTTACGGCCTAACCTTCACGCCTCTACCTGAAGTTGAATGGGAAACATACAACTTTAAAAGCCCTCTTTTAAAATTAAACGACATCTTTCCAGAGGGAATTGAAATACCAACCCTATACACCGGCAGCCAGATCGTTCACCTGCCAACCGTGAAGC
>CAZQMT010000053.1:9719-13068 GCA_964594555.1 uncultured Vicinamibacterales bacterium | reverse complement strand
AACCAATTTCACCAATCCTATACGCGAATGGTACCAGCACATTATCTCGTTGAAATTGCCTTGGTGGGCTGTCCTGATCCGAACCCGTCCTATGAGCGTTTCTTTACACCAACTAGAAATGGACTTCCAAGCGATACAGATGAAATTGGCAGGGCCTATATAGGTGCCTTGATAGCCGAGTGTGAACGTTGGCTTGATCGTATCGAATCTGAAGCGCCGATTGGGGTGTTGTTTTCCGGAGGCGTTGACAGTGGCTCAATTTTCCTTGTGCTGTATTGGTTGCTGCTACAGCGTGGTGAATCTCCAGCGCGCCTCAAAGCATTCACTCTTTCAGTTGATGGAACGTCTTCGGATGCCGATCAGGCGATGCAGTTTCTAGACAGGCTTGGTTTGGCGATGTTCCTTGAAGTTATTGAGGTGGGGAGCGGGGATATAGACTATCACGAGGCCGTCAGAGTTATAGAGGACTACAAGACACTGGATGTTCAATCGGCGAGCATGGCCTTGGCTCTATGTCGAGGGATTAGGGCTCGCTATCCTGATTTAATCTACTTGGTTGATGGTGATGGTGGAGACGAGAATTTAAAGGATTATCCGATTGAGGATAGTCATGATTTAACGATCCGTAGTGTTTTGAATAATCCGCTCCTCTATCAGGAAGGATGGGGCGTAGATGCTGTGAAACACTCCCTGACGTACTCTGGCGGTCAGAGCCGTGGTCATGTACGTTCGTATGCACCCGCACGTGTATTTGGTTTTCAAGGATTCAGTCCTTATGCTCTGCCCAATGTTATCGGGATCGCTGAATCTATTCCGTTTGTCGAACTGACAGAGTGGAGTGAACAACGCCTTTATGATCTCAAAGGTGATATTGTGCAAAAGGGTATCAAGGCAAACACTGGTATAGCGATGCCATTATTTGAAAAGCGTCGATTTCAGCACGGAGCCATCGATTCTGCCCTTCTTAGTTCACTTTTACCGTCTTCTGAAGTTGTTTATCGAACCGCTTTTCACAATTTATATGACTGATCCGCTACTACGGTTTACGGATCAACAGATTTTAGATTTTCGTCCTCCCAAGAATATTCTCGATCCCAATCGGCCGTACGGATTTTTGTTTGAGCCCGAGTGTATGGTCGATGGTCATGTCGAAGACGTTGCAACTATTTTTCTTACTAATCGTGAATGCCCCTATCGATGTTTAATGTGTGATTTATGGCGAAACACGATTGATACGGTACTGCCGATTGGAGCTATTCCTCAACAGATTGATTTCGCTCTTGGACAGCTTCCACCGGCGAAGCACTTGAAGCTTTACAATAGTGGGAATTTTTTTGATCGAAAGGCCATTCCTCCTGAGGATTATCCTGACATTGCTAGTCGCGCCAGAAAGTTTCGTAGTGTAACGATTGAAAACCATCCGAAATTCTGCGGTTTAGAGAGTGTACGTTTCCGGGATCTTCTGAATACAGAGCTAACTATTGCTATAGGTCTTGAGACCGTGAATGAGGGAGTTCTTCGTGGTCTCAACAAATGCATGACTCTCGGAGATTTTGAGAAGGCCGTTAGCTTTCTTCTGCGCCACGGCATCGGAGTAAGGTCTTTTATTTTATTGCGACCACCATTTATGAGGGAGGCCGAGGGTGTCGATTGGGCGATCCGTTCTTTGAGCTACGCTTTTTCTGTTGGCGTTGAGTGCTGTTCGGTCATTCCCACGCGTTCTGGTAACGGTGTTCTCGAGCGGTTACAAGCCTCTAGAGATTTTGAGCCGCCGACTTTGTTGTCAATGGAGACAGTGCTTGAAGCCGGGCTTAAGATGAAAAATGGTCGAGTGTTCATGGATTTGTGGAATATTGAAGAGTTCTACAAGTGTAATGATTGTGGGTCTAAGCGGAAAGACCGCATGAATAAAATGAATCTTTCACAAAAGATAGTGCCTCCTATTCGATGTAGTTGTGACTTGTAATGATTGAGGTAGACGCGGACGTTGCTGTTCTTGGTTCTGGGTTTTCTGGCAGTCTTACGACTTTGATTGCGGATCGAATCGGACTTAAAACAGTCCTAATTGATATATCACATCATCCTCGATTTGCTATTGGAGAGTCTTCAACGCCAATTGCGAATCTCGTGCTTGATGACATGTTGACTCGTTATGGACTCGACAGGCTTGTACCGCTAACAGCCTACGGCACGTGGAAGGCTAATTATCCGAAAGTCTCTTGCGGTCTTAAGAGGGGTTTTAGTTTTTTTAAACACGATGTTAATCGGCCGTATACAGCCAGTATTGATCATGTTAATGAATTATTGGTGACAGCTAACAGTAGTGATGAATACGGTGACACCCAGTGGCTACGATCGGACGTAGATAGTTTATTTTTAAATGAAGTTAAGCATGCTGGGATTGACGTATTTGAAGATACAACGATCTCAAGAGTTGTGTGTTCAGATGATGAGGTCTGGACTTTACATGGTGAAAAAGATTTTGAAGCATTATCGATTCGAGCTGATTTCATTATAGATGCGACAGGCCAGGCTGGTTTTTTACGTCGTTCGTTTGGCCTTGAAGATAATTTATCCTCTCTTCATACATCTTCTCGGGCACTGTATACGCACTTTACTGGAGTTCAGCCGTGGCACGAACACTTCGAAGAACGTGGTGGTTGTGTATCAGAGCACCCCTTTCCTTGTGACGAAGCAGCGTTACACCATGTATTCGATGGAGCGTGGATGTGGGTTCTCCGCTTTGACAACGGAGTAACTAGTGCAGGATTGAGTATTGACATGAATGCCAACCCCATTGACGTGTCTGTATCCCCTGAAGACGAGTGGCGAAGTTGGTTAAAACAGTATCCATCGGTGGAAGCGCAATTTGTGAATGCGACTTTAGCTCAATCTCCAGGAAAATTTATTCGTACGGGACGTTTGCAGCGTAGTACGAAACGTGTGGCCGGATCAAACTGGGCGTTGCTTCCGCACACGGCTGGGTTTATCGATCCACTCTTAAGTACAGGAATTTCCCACACACTCTGTGGAATTGAACGTCTAATGAAGGTCATAGAACAGTTTTGGAAGACGGATCGGTTTGCACTCGAGTTACGACATTATGAAGAAACGATCAGTTCGGAATTAGGGCTAGTCGATGAGCTTGTTTCTGGTTGCTATGAGACTCTCGGAAGGTTTAATGTTTTTTCACTTTTTTCGATGCTCTACTTCGCGGCCGCAACGACCTACGAACAACGTCGATTGTCCTCGCCTTCGGAGGAATTTGACCGAGCGTTTCTATGTGCGGATGATCCTGATTTTCGGCAGGTGGTTAAGAAGGGGCATTCTTTATTGAAAAGGCTTTTTC
>CAZQMT010000053.1:0-9709 GCA_964594555.1 uncultured Vicinamibacterales bacterium | reverse complement strand
AGAACGACAACGAGAATCACATGCTGTTGCTGAATTTGAGCGAAGAATTTCACACTTGATCGCGCCTTTTAACTCTGTTGGGTTATGTGATTCTCGAGCCTCAAATATGTATAGATATACGGGCGCTGGTCGCCGAAGACGTAGTGATAATTAATTTAGATGGTGAATTTTCGTTCAATCTAACCGAAGCAGTAAAGTACGCCGTCTTGTGCACCAATCACGATCCGACCTGATGCGAACGCTGGTGATGCTGAAAGGGGTGCGCCAGCCTCGAACTCCCATATTTTTTCTCCCATATGAAGGTCGAGTACGTAGAAACGACCGTCATTTGAACCGAAATACACACGATCGTGAGCGATAAGTGGGGATGATTCGACACGTGCTCGAGTCATGAATGTCCAGCGTGCTTCGCCTGTTTCGGTATTTAGGGAGTGGACCATTTTGTCCCGCCCACCGACTACAAGGTTTTTGCCTTCGATTGCTGCAGAAGAGTTGAATGGGAAATGTCTTTGTGGGTGCTCGTAGCTCCAATCTTGTTCGCCGGTGTTGAGATCGATCCTGATTACATCGTTGTTGAACGTACCAAAGAAAGCAACTTCAGAAGATATTGCCGGAGAAGCTCCCGTGTAAGCACCCGTTGTGATGGTTAATGCTTCTGAGCCGTCGTCAACCTTGATTCCACGGAATGTTTCATCGCAGCCTCCGATGTAAGCGATGCCGTTAAGGACTGCTGGTGTTGCATGGACGTAGCCTTCGAAGCGAGTTTTCCATACGAGTGTTCCATCGTGTTTTGAAAGACCGTACAAATAACCATCGTACGAACCTATGAGAACGATATTGTTTGTGATGACCGGTGAGGATCGGATTTCTGCCTCTGTTTTGAATGTCCAGTGCATTTTTCCGGTCAGCGTATTTACTGCATGCAGGACACCTGCGAGATCACCTACGTATACCATCTCTCCTTCGACTGCTGGTGATGATTCACCGATCCCGTCATCGGCGCGATAGCGCCATTTCTCTCGACCAGATTCGAGATCGAGTGCGATTAGATCGCCTGAGAGTGAGCCAACATAGACGGTGCCATCCACGATAGCAGCAGATGACTCGATCGCATCTTCAGCCTGGTAAGTCCAGCGAAGTTTGAGACGTTCAGGTAAGGCTGAATTTGAGAAGCCTGTGAGTTGGTGGTTTCCACGGAACTGAGGCCAGCTGTCCGAGTTTTGAGCTCGTGCTGGTTGCTCGATTGAAAGTGTAAGAAGGATAACTATCCCTGAAGTAATTAGAAAGCGCACTTGTAAATCTCCATGGCGCCGTCTTTGTTGAATGAGCGTGGATTGAATTTACCAGTCCATTGGGTGGCCGCTTCTTCGGCGAGACCTCCGAGTTCTCCTTGAGGAACTCCAAGTTCTTTCAGGGATGTTGGAAGCTTTGCGGCTCGAGCCAGTCGTTCGAGTAAGGCTGCAAGCAGGCTGTCTGGTGTACCAACTTTAGTTGATTCACCTACAATAGCTAGCAGTTCGAGATAATCAGAGCTGACGGTTGACGCGTTCCATTTCACCACATGAGGTAGCAGAACTGAAATTGCTGTGCCGTGATTTATACCATATCGGGCAGTCAGGGGATTGGCGCAGGCATGGGTGGCACCGAGCATGGATTTTTCAATTGCCACGCCAGCATAGCAAGCCCCAAGCTGCATTGCTGACCGACTTTCGATATCGGTGGGGTGTGTTAGAACCCGTTCGTAGTTGTTTATTAGGAGTCGCCAAGCTTCACGTGAGAAGAGTTGTGAGATGCTACAGCGTTGTTTTGTGACGAAGGTTTCAACCGCATGGGCGATCGCATCGTATCCGGTCGCTGCTGTTACATCGGTTGGTTGTGACAACGTAAGCTCTGGGTCAAGTAGTGCGAGCCGAAAAGAGGCACTCGGTGCACCGCACGCCATCTTGACGTTTGTATCTTTATCAGAGATTAGTGCGTAGCACTGTGATTCACTTCCAGTGCCGGCCGTTGTCGGAATGGCAATCATAGGGAGGAGTGGTTTTTTGGCTTTGTCAAAGCCCCAGTAGTCTTGAATATTTCCGCCGTTTGTTAGCAAGAAGTTCACGCCTTTAGCGCAGTCCATTGAACTTCCACCGCCCAATCCAATGATTGAATCGACCTGAGAGGCTTCAGCAGTTATGCGTCCAGCTTCGACCATTGCGGTGTCAGGATTAGCAGAGAAATCATCAAATGGTGTGACGTGAATGCCTTTGACTTGTAAACATGAAATGGCACGAGCCATCAGCCCACAAGCCACTATGCCAGGATCTCCCACCAACAGTGTACGTGTAAAGCCGAGATCGGATGCTTGGTCCCCGAGCTGGTCTAAAGAGCCCTTACCGAAGATGAAACGTGTGCGTAGTTTGAATTCGAACGGCTGCATGCATGTTATGTTGTAAAAACGCTAATAGTTTCAGTGTTCACTTTTGTCAGCCTCAGTCGCATGGTCGCTGATTTTATAGAGCATATTTCTATTGGCAATAAACAGCGAACCGTTGGCTGGCACTGGTGTTGTGTAGACTGAACTCCTAACGTTTATTTCGGCCAGAAGTTCAAGTTCCTTTCCGGTTTTAAGGACAGTGATATCACCGTCCTCGTCACCGATGTAAACCTTGCCATCGACCACAAGAGGTGATCCCCAAATGGCAGCAAACAAATCATACACCCACACAACTTCTCCCGTTTTGACATCAAGACAGTGAAGAAAGCCGCTAAAGTCTGGATAGTAAATTAAACCATCATGAATAGCTGCAGTAGAAATTGAACGACGTATGCCCTGATAGTGCCAAATCGAACCTGTTTCTGTGATGTCACCACGTTGGGTAGCGTCGATCGCATACAGATGTCCGACGCCTTCACCGTGTTCAGGATCTTGACCATTGGCCACATAAACAACGTTGTCGTAAATCACCGCCGAGCTGATGAGTTCATTTCGATCTTTTGGCCAAACAGAGTCTTTGGGGTTGGTGTCGAATTCCCATAGTTTCTCACCTGTGGTGGCAACGTAACCGCGAATCCAGCCATCTCCCTGTCCCATGACAACCTGGTCGATCCCGTCGATGTTCCCGACGGTTGGTGATGCCCACTGTCCATGCAGGATACGATCTCCGACGGAGTTGTCTTCCCAAACGAGTTCGCCCGTTAGTTTGTCGATGGCGATGATTGCCGGGGCCCTTGGGGATGTGACATTCACGTGGCTTTCGTCTTGCCCGTTTGAGGTGCTTACGTAGATTAGATTTCCGAATGAGACTGGCGAAGCGTTTGACATGTTGTGTGGAAATGCGCCGACTTCTTCCATCATGTCGAATTTCCAGAGCACGTCACCACTGTGTACGTCTGTATATTCCTCATCAGTATAAGGACCATCATTCTCATCGTCATGAAAACCGTGAATGTCTAGTGCGATGACTTCGCCTCGATTATTGACGTAGTAAAGTATCTCACACTCCACTAGTGGTGAAGAGCAACCTCCTTGGTATGGCCAGTCATTCACACGTCCTGCTGGAAGTTTGGCTGAGACATGTTGCCAGAGAAACTCTCCGTCCGACTCACGAAAGGCGATGAGGATGCCACGATCTCCCACTTGGTTGGGATCTCGTGCCATCTCGTTGTTCGTTCCGACGAATACCACGCCACTCGCGACAACGGGATTGCCGTAGCTTTGTGATCCGAGCTCTGCCTTCCAATCGACGTTGTGCATCGTTTGAACGTCGAACTCGGTCGGTAAGCCCTTCATATCTGCAACCATATTTCGGTCTGGTGTGCCACCCCACATAGGCCAATCAGTAGTCAGTGATCCGATTTCTTGGCCGTTGGCTGTGTTCGGTGTCCCTCCTAGAAAACCTAGGAGCAAGAGGATGATGAGATGATTTAAATAATGTTGTTGCATGTGACTAGTTTCCGTGCTTTTAGGGGATTCAGGTTGTGACTGTTTAGGCATTACTGGCTACTTGTTTCTGGAGAGTTTGGGTAAATTTTTATGTTGTCAAAATAGACTTCAGCCATGGCGTCGGTATAGAAAGCTGGACTGCCTTTCCTGTTGCCGACTGAATCGATACGTTCTATTGTCCAGTCAGGCGGTTCAGTTTCATTTGTGAGCCAAACTTTTCCTCGAGCTAAGACTTTGTCGTTCGGCAAATTGTCGATTCGTAATTTGATCCGGTACCACGTGTTTGGATCCCAGGTCATAGGTACACGAACAGTACGTGTTATTTCTGGCTGCCACGATTCTAGATCTAGTCGTTGATGGTTACCCATCAGTACTAGAGCATAACGCTGAACCACGACGCCGACACTGCCCATCTGGCGGCGTTGCTCTGCTGAACGAACGTCGGCCTCGAACGTATAATCTGATAAATTGGTCGGCCCTAAGAAACTCCTGCCTCTACGAAGAAAGGGGTTGTCAGCGAGTTTTATCAGTACTCTATTGCCGTCCAGGTCCCCGACACGGTACTTCCCAGTTGCATTGATCCAGTGTCTGGCTGGTGCATCACTTTCCCAAGTTTCGAAATCTTCTTCCCACGGGAATGGTGGAATGACACGTACTCGGCTGATACCAGATAGTGGTCCAATTACGGCCTTTACGTGCCCGCCTTCCCCACGAGGTGCTGTTGTGACTGCTGTGAATACACCGTTCGCATCAATAGTCCCACCGAGTTGTTCTAGAGACCATTCAGCTTTCTCCGCCCTCATAAATCGGCCATGACCGTCGAAGAGGCGGGCTTCAAACGTGGTTGTTGCACCAGGCTTGAGTATTAATTCGCTTGGCCATACTTGGACGTGTGTAGCAGGTTCCTGCCCGACTGATTTGGTAGGAGCAGGTAAGGCCGCTACGGGTCTGAGCGGATCACTGCCGATGGCGTAGAGAGAGTCAGTTGTTACGACGAAGATTCTTCCGCCAGAGACCGCCGGTGAGCCTGTGACAGGTTCTGGATCTTCTTCGGTGCCTAACTGTTCCTCATCAAGAATCTCTACGCCTTCCGGACTAGGGCGTAGGATGAAGAACTTACCGTCTTCAGAACCTACGTATAGTTTCTTGTCGGCAAGAACAGGAGATGATTTTTGGATCGTTGCAAGGTTATGGCCCCAGAGTTCGTCGCCTGTTTCGATGTCAAAGGCGCGAAGATTTGAGCTGTTATCAACTTGGTAGATGCGGTTGTCGTCTATGACTGGTGAGGAGTAACCGCCGAGTATCCCCGTTTTTCGCCACTTGATCTGACTTTCCCCGATCGTGCCCTCGCTAGCGGTGGAGAAGGCGGTCATTAAGCCCATCTCACTAGAGTCAAGATTTTCCTCGCCATGTATCGCGATGGCGATTGTTCCTTTTACGACGATACCGGTGTTAATGCCTCGTTTACTGAGGGGGTAGTTCCAAACTGGTTCACCGGTTTGTGGTTTTATCGCATGAACTGCACCGTCACTGCCTCCGGCAATCAGAAGACGAGTGCCTTCGACTTCGACCGCGATAGGTGGTGAATAGGTGGTGTCGTAGGGGCGGCCACCTGGTGTGCTAATCCATACGGTTTTGCCAGTTGTTTTCTCGAAGGCGATAAATCGGTGGCTCCCTCGGGCCAACGTGCCCCAGTTCGCTGTTAGACCACTGACGATTACTAAGTCATCTTCGATGATGGGTGACACAGTTCGGCCCCCATGAGTGGTTATTAATCCGAATTCCTCTGACAGTGATCTTTCCCAGAGGAGTTTCCCATCCTTCGAAAGGCTAAGTAGTATTCCGCTGCCACTAAAAACGAAGATATTTCCAGTGCTTTGGTCGCCGACCGGTGAAGCCCAGGCTATTCGGTGAGGTGGTACGTCGCTTAGGGAAAATTTAATTCGATGCTCCCAAAGAACTGCTCCAGTACCGGCATCAAAGCACATTAGGCGTTCTTGAAGCGTCTCGTCTGCACCGACTGTATTAAGAAGGTAAAGATGATTTCCGAGAATAATTGGACCAGACCTTCCGCCGTAGGGCGCTTTCCAAGCTAAGTTCTCACCCTCTTTGGACCAGGTGTCTGGAAGGTCTGTTTCAGTTGAGATGCCGTCACGTTGTGGGCCGCGCCAGTTTGGCCAATCATCAGCCCAAGCTGGGGAGCACAGTAAAATGAGAATCAGCAATGCAATCATGGTCATCGTGATCGAAGCACCTTTTTCTTACAGTATTTTTGCATTTAACGAGGCATCGTGCTTTGAATAATATTGATCGAAGTTTAATCGCCGACAAGGCGCTACCCTAAACTAAGGATCAGTGAGACACGATGTTGAGGAAAGCCGAGACTCTTCCATTCTGAGCAGTTTCCTCTGGGGAGTATACCCTGTGCGTCAAGTTGGTGGAAGACTCTGTTGCGGTACTCTAGAACTCGAGACTGCAGCCGAGTTGTAGTCTCCGTGGACTTCCCGCTGAGAGGATTTGGCCGAATGTAGGTGAGCCAAAGAAATTATCTGGGAGGTTGAAATTGTTGTAATTGAGTAGGTTAAAGGCCTCGAGTCTAAAATTCAGTCTCGCACTGTTAGTGATGTCGATACGTTTTATTAGTCCAAGATTGAGATTTTGGTATCCGGGTCCCTCCAAGATGTTTCGTCCTGCGTTCCCGAAGCTTCCTGACGGTGGAAGTGTAAATGCTGCTGTGTCGAACCACTGATCAGGAGAGGGGTTACCCATTTGGGCATCGCCGGTTAGATTTGGTCGGTCATTGGCACCAAATCCGAGGACTGACCGCCCAGTATTACTGTTATCTATCTCTGAAAGTAGCGCCACGGTGAAGGGTCTACCACTGTGTAGAGTCATGATGCCATGTACCTCCCAATTACCCAAGATCGTGGTAACCCATCCATTATTGTAAAGGTAGGCTTTCCCGTTACCGAATGGCAGTTCGTATCCAAAGCCGATTGAAAAATAGTGTCGGATGTCGAAGTTTGATCGCCCTCTTTCAGCCGTAAGATTGAAGCTGTCTTGAGGGAAATTTGGATCTCCACTCGTTGCAAAAAAACCTGAACTATCATCTACAGACTTAGAAAGCGTGTAAGAGGCTAAAAATGATACGCCCTTGTGGGGCCGTTGTTGAATTTTGAACTGTAGGGAGTTATAGGCAGAGGTTGCCCGTGATTCGATCGCCGTAATGTCGTCAAATAACGGCATTGGTCTTGGGTTGAATGGTACGGGACTCGGTTGTGGTTGGTTGATATCACGGCTTGCCAGTAAATTTCGCCCCCGTGATCCCGCGTATGTCAACTCAACCATACGACTGATTCCAAGCTGCTGTTGCACTCCGATATTGAAATGATGGAAGTACGGTGTTTGCAGATCTCGTTGGTAAGTCAGAGCTGATTGCGGAGTAGGGAAGAGAAAATTCTCAGGAAAAGGATTGCTGAGAGTTACCGGTAGGCCTGGTAGTGAATAGAAAAGATTAAAGTTGAAAAAAGGTGCATTGAAGTAGAGGCCTTCTCCTGGCGCGAGTGGTGATTGATCGTAGTAAAGGCCGTAGCCTGCACGAACTGCCGTGTCCGAGTTTTTACCTGGTGTCCATACGAGACCTAGTCTCGGCGCGACATTATTCCGGTCAGTCTTGTAGCCACTTCTTGGAATAGAAGTTCCGACATTGACTAGTGACTTCGTAGCTGGGTCGTAGATGCTAGCCTGATCGTTCGCATCCACTGGTGGAGATACTAGCTCATATCGAATGCCTGCGGAGACCGTGAAGTTATCGCTTAACTGCCAGTTGTCGTTTATGTAGAAGCTGTAGCTTTCTGTGCGGAGTCGTTGGGGGTTGTTTAATATGGCTCCACCCGTCAGCATCGGGAATCCCAGTAGGAGGTCGGCGAGTGCATTGGTGGTGATCGGGACGTAATCTGAGAAGGTCAGAAAACCACGGGACTGTACGTCGCGAAAAGCATTTTGCCGAATTCCTCGTACGTCGAAACCAAATTTTAAAAAGTGCTGTCCTTTAGCGTAGGTCGTATTGTTCTGTAACTGGAAGCCAGTTGTCGTGCTTTGTTGTGGGTTGTTGTACTCATCACCAAGAGGAGAGAAGCCTGACACGGTGATGAAGCTGAGTCCAAAGTCACGAGGATTACTCGACAAATTTGGCAGGCCAACATTCTTATTAAGATTGGTGCCGTGATTTTCATGAATAACTCTGCTCTTTGTTTGTCTATAGGAAAAACGAGTTTCGTTAACAATTGTTGGCGAAAAAATCTGAGCGTAGGTTGACGTGAAGTTTTGTCCACGCCGTTTCATGTTAGTGCCGAATCCAGGCACTAGAGCGAAACCCGATCCTGAGAAGGGTTCGAAAAAATTTCGATTCGAAAGACTGTAGCGGATGGATAGGTTAGATGTGTCGGTTGCGGTGTGGTCGATTCGTACATCGAACTGGTCGGTGCTGTCTTGTGCTACCGGAGATGAAACGTAGTTCTTGAAAGGTGTATCTTTGTTCGGTTTCGGATAGAGTGCCGCGATAGCGCTACCGACGGGGTGTAGACGATACGCTGGAATTTGACCTCCCGGAAAGGGTTGTTGCGTATAGGGGTCAATGGGTCTCGCGAAGAGGCTCTGCGAGAAGTCTCCTGAGCGTTCTTTTAGGCTTGGTACGTTGGTGGTTCTGGTAATACCTTTATGCAACCGCCGTCCTTCGTAATCTACGAAAAAGAAAGCACGGTTTTTTAAAAGTGGACCTCCGAGCGTTCCGCCAAATTGGTTGCGTTCGAATTTTGGAGACGGTTCATTTGAGGGTGCAAAAAAATTCCGGCTATCAAATGCTTCGTTTCGAACAAATTCATGGAGGCTGCCATGCAGCTGGTTAGTGCCGGATTTGAGTATGACATTCACTTGGCCTCCTGCGTTTCGGCCGAACGAGGCATCATAGGAGTTTGTTCGGATTTCGAACTCCTTTACAGCACTCACTGGAGGCATTACTCCGATCGAGTTAAGTTTTGGGTCGATGTTGTAGGCTCCGTCTAGGAGGAAGGCATTTGAACTCTCTCGTGCACCGTTAGCGCTGAAGGCGAATTCACCACGGACGGACCCGGCCGATCCTTCAGCAGCTGGTGAAGTTCCAGGTGCTAGTAGACTTAGTTCGAGAAATTGTCTGCCGTCGAGCGGAAAATTAATAATTTGTTCGTTGGTGATGACTGTACGAAGGTTCGGAGAAGATTTATCAAGCACAATGAGTGGTGCAGTAACGAAAACTTCCTCGGTTATATTTCCAATTTCGAGTTGCATGTTTATGCGAGCATCTTGACTAACTTGAAGCTCTATGTCTTGTAGAAGTCGCTTGTAACCTGTTAGCTTGACCTCGATCTGATATAGGCCTGGCGGAAGCATAGAGAAGGAGTACAAGCCACTGGGGTTACAAGTTGTTGACCATGTTTCGTTAGTGGCTTTGTGTATGATCGTGATTGTTGCATTTCCTAGTCGTGTTCCCGTTTGATCACGCACGACGCCTCGAATTGTACCGAGATTCGTTTGGGCATCGATGCTGACTAAGTTCAGTGCCAGAAGTAGGATCAAGGCTAGAATATGTCGTCGACGGTAACGATCTAGACCAGGTATGACGGATCGGATTTTATGGAAACTCGTCATGCAGCCCTTAGTCACGAGTTACTCGAATTCAACACAAAGTTTAGAGATAACCCACGGAGGGCCACATTCTACACTGTTCTAATCTGATGTGTCGTA
>CAZQMT010000052.1:10088-13357 GCA_964594555.1 uncultured Vicinamibacterales bacterium | reverse complement strand
CATGCTCGGATGCAACCATACACGCCATCGTGGGTAGCAATTACAAAATTATTTGGAAAAAAGATTCTTGACGAAACAGACAACATAAATCGTAAAAAGCTCGGAGCTTTAGTCTTTGCCAACACTGAGGCCAGGCGCACACTCGAAGACATTATCCACCCTGAGGTTTATCAAGACATTCGGCATTGGTTCGAAAGTCTGGCCACTGATAGCAACGTTCCATTCGCCGTCGCTGCTATCCCTCTTCTCTATGAAACCGGTCACGAAACTGAATTCGACAAAGTTTTAGTAGCTGCGTGTGAACCAAAAACGCAGATTCAACGCATAATGAAACGCGACAACGCTACCAAGGCTGAAGCCCTCCAGAGGCTCTCAGCACAGCTCCCCATTAAAGACAAAGTGAACCGAACCGAGTACATTATTCGAACCGATGGCACATTCCAGAACACCGACCAGCAAGTTGAAGCGCTAATGAAAAATTGGCAGAACGTCTAGCGTTCAGCTTTTCTGGCTTCGGCTGCCATTACTGTATTCTGGAGCAACATAGCCACAGTTAGCGGACCGACACCTCCTGGCACCGGTGTAAGAGCACCTGCATCACTTGCAACTTCGGGGTGAACATCTCCAACAACAAGTGCGCCATTGCGTTTAAAAGCAGCATGCCTCGGCGATCGCTCATCAAAGAGTGCATCTATGGTACGTGCGTCTGTAACTCTATTGATGCCAACATCGATCACGGTGGCCCCAGGTTTCACATGCTCACTTCTAACAAAAGCAGGACGGGCAATCGCCACAACAAGAATGTCTGCAGTCGCCATAATTGAACCGAGACTTTTCGTCCGCGAGTGACAAATCGTGACTGTTGCATCGCGTTGCAAAAGTAGCGAAGCCATCGGCTTCCCGACAATATTGCTTCGCCCAACAACTACCGCACGAGCACCAGAAATTTCAATACAAGAACGTTGTAGAAGCTCGAGAATGCCGCTAGGAGTACATGGCGTGAGAGCCGTTCGACCTTGCACCATATGACCAACATTGGCGGGATTAAATCCATCTACATCCTTGGAAGGGTGAATAGTGGAAAAAATACGGTCCATCGCTTCAGGTCCGTGAGTAGCTGCAAGCGGCAATTGCACCAAAATACCATCGAGCGATTCGTTGTTATTGAAGCTTTCAACAACCGCTAGAACATCATCTAGCGACGCCGACGCTGGTATCCGTTCGAGATACGCATGTAACCCGATCTCATCAGCCGCCTTAATTTTGTTACGAACATAGATCTCCGAGGCAGGATTCTCGCCAACAAGCACCACACCAAGACCAGGAACGCGGCCATAATGACGCGCAAAAGATTCAACCTTCGGCGTCAATTCCGCTCGAATCACAGCACTAAGCCCCGTGCCATCAAGAACCCGTGCCGTCTCAGAAGTCAATGAATCGGACATCAGTCTTTACTAAACTAGGCTGGAAGGGACCAAACACCTATAGCCTCACTCCTGTATTCTACCTGCTTGTTGGCATTAAGTCCGATTTCACAGATTTGGGTGTAGGCTCCTCTTTAAGTAGAATGCCGCGACCGGCCTGTCCACATCCGAACAGGAGATCACGATGGTAGCTGAACATAACCGGGGCACTTGGGGTTCAAGGGGCGGCTTCATTCTTGCCGCAGCCGGATCTGCCGTGGGGCTTGGTAATATCTGGGGATTTCCGACTCAAGTCGGGAAAGGTGGCGGTGCGGCTTTCGTTCTCGTTTATCTTATCTGCGTTTTACTTATTTGCTTCCCCATTCTGATAGCAGAACTCACCATCGGACGCCACGCTCAAAAGGATCCCGTAGGCTCATTCCATGCGATCAAGCCCAATACTCGATGGTGGCTAGTTGGAGCCTTAGGCGTATTAGCCGGCGTTGGTATTCTCTCTTTTTATAGTGTCATTGCCGGTTGGACAATCGGCTACGTATGGTTCACAGCCACGAACACGATCAGCACAAGCCAAGACACCGTAGGTGAATTCTTTGCAGAGTTTACGGCAGACCCACTCACAAACATCATTCTCACATTCGGCATGCTCAGCGCCACCGCCGCAATAGTCATGGGCGGAGTACGCTCAGGCATCGAGCGTGTCGCCAAGACTCTAATGCCAACATTGATCTTCATAATGATCCTCTTGGCTTTACGTGCAGTCACCCTGCCAGGAGCGATGGACGGTCTCTCCTACTATATGAAACCAGACCTCTCGAAGCTGACGGATCCCAATGTGCTCAATGCTGCACTCGGACAATCCTTCTTCTCTCTAAGTCTCGGCATGGGCGCAATGATTACCTACGGGAGTTATCTCAGAAAACGCGACGGCATCGCTGGTGCAGCTATCTGGGTTGTCCTACTTGACACCTGCATCGCTTTACTTGCTGGTTTCATTATTTTCCCAGCTGGTTTCTCAATTGAAGGCTTCGACCCGAGCAGTGGTGGCCCAGGCCTCATTTTCGTGGTACTACCTCGACTATTTGCAACGCTTCCTGGAGGACAACTTTTTGGCATCGCATTCTTTGTGCTTCTCGCTATGGCTGCCTTAACATCCATGATCTCTCTCCTTGAAGTTCCTGTCGCCCACCTAATTGATGCATATCGCTGGAAACGAACCCGTGCAGTCATCGTTATTACCGGCATCACGATGGCCCTCGCATTACCCTCAGCACTCGCCAATGGGTCAGTCGACTTCTTTACCAAACTTCCTGGATTTGGAATAGACTTTTTAACGCTAATGTCTACGGTCTGGAACAACTTTGCACTACCCATCGGCGGCCTGCTGACTGCCATCTTTATCGGCTACGCTTGGACAGTTGACTCCGCAATCGTTGAACTCCGGAAAGATCAAGCCTGGTTTCCATTATCAGGCTTGTGGGGAATACTTATTCGTTACGCTTGTCCAGCTGGAATACTCCTGATCATCATCTACACAGTCCGTACACTAACCAGCACCTGATAACATTAGATGCATCAACTTCAGATCTCGACGAGGAGTCGTGTATGAATTCTAACGAACTAACTGATCAAGTGCTCACTCTCAATGAACTGGTTTGGCAACCTTTCGCGATGCCTACAGTACTCGTCATCGTAGGTGGCTTGATCACGCTCTTGACTGGATTCGTACAAGTCCGACAATTCCCAGTTGCGGTCCGTACGGTAATTCAAGGTATTTTCAAAAAGAATGTCTCCGGTAAAGGCACCATTACCCAATTTCAGGCACTTTCAACTGCTCTAGCCGCGACA
>CAZQMT010000052.1:0-10078 GCA_964594555.1 uncultured Vicinamibacterales bacterium | reverse complement strand
CGCGACAGTCGGAAACGGAAATATCGGTGGAGTAGCCACTGCGATTCTGATTGGAGGCCCTGGGGCTATTTTCTGGATGTGGGTTTGTGCAGCAGTCGGCATGGCAACTAAGTACGCCGAAGCCGTACTGGGAGTTCACTACCGAGTTACTACAGAAACCGGAGAACTCGCGAGCGGACCGATGTATTACATCTCACGAGGATTACCTAACGCTTTCGGTAGAACCCTCGCGTACCTTTTCGCTTTCTTTGGTACGTGCACAGCCTTACTCGGCACCGGCAACATGGCTCAGTCAAACACAATAGCTCGAACCTTCGTTGAAGCAGCCCGCGCGAATTTCAACTGGGAAGCATCACCGTGGATTCCTGGGATTCTGATCACGGCCGCCGTTGGCTTGGTGCTGCTTGGAGGAATCCGCCGGATCGCTGCCGTAGCCGAAACCTTAGTGCCTTCAATGATCGTGGTTTACGTACTCACGGCTATCGTCTTCATCGTGATCCATGCTTCCCAACTGCCGAGCGTCCTCAGCTTGATCGTTACCGAGGCATTCAATCCAACAGCAGCCCTTGGAGGATTCGCCGGAGCTTCGTTCGCTCAAGGGATCGCAGCAGGTGTTAGCCGCGGCGTACTATCCAATGAGGCAGGCTTAGGTAGCGCACCAATTGCTCATGGAATCGCTAAAGTCAACCACCCCGGTGAACAAGGCGTAGTCGGAATCTTCGAAGTGTTTATTGACAGCATAGTCGTCTGTTCAATGACGGCCTTTATTATTCTGTCATCAGGACTATGGACTGACGTGGCCTATCAAAATGCCAGTGGCGATCTCACCGCAGCTGCCCTTAACACCACAATACCTTTTGCCACACTGATCGTAGCAACTTGCTCGCTCCTATTCGGTTTCTCAACACTAATCAGTTGGTGTTACTACGGCGAGAAGTGCCTTGAGTACATGTTTGGATCCTCTTTGATAATGCCCTATCGAATCGTCTTTACCGCACTTATCATGGTAGGAGCAGTCTCATCCGTTCCGCTGGTCTGGGCATTAGGGACACTCTTAAATGGCTTCATGGCATTTCCCAACCTAATCGGCCTTCTGTTTCTTCTGAAAACCGTGAAAGGGCTAACCGTAGAATTTGTTAGTCGGCCGGCACATAAAGACAACTAATCTAGAAGAACGCTTAAAAACTGTCGAGTGCAGATGGCAGCTATAAATCCTCTCAGTCATTGTGAGGTAGGGTCTCCAGGTACTCATGGACTCGACGCTCGGGATCCCCTGTCACTAATAGGTCAGAGATAACTGCAACTGAACACGCACCAGCTCGGAGCACCTCAGGGGCGCTCTCGAGGGTAATCCCACCGATTGCGACAATTGGTTTCTGGGTCGTCTTAACCGCAAGACGTACCATATCGAGACCGACCGCGTTATAACCGGTTTTCTTGGTGTGGGTAACAGATACTGGACCCACAGCTAGATAACTTGCCGAGCTACGAGCACCATCTCCAATCTGGGAGAGCGTGTGTGTTGATAGACCAACAACAGCCTGAGTGCCCACGATACGACGAACATCCTCTGGCGAAAGATCATCTTGACCAACATGCACACCATCTGCCCCAGATAACTTCGCCAAGTCCGCGTAATCATTAACAATCACGATGCATTCTCGCTCACGAGCCTCTTTTATAATAGCCTCGCACCAGCCGAGCAACTCGACACTTGGAGTCGATTTAGCTCTAATCTGCAAAAATCTCGCGCCTCCACGTAAGTAGGCAGTTGCAAGATCTTGAACGGTCCAACCACTACGAGCGGCGACCTCAACATCAACGACAGCACAAAGCGAGGGAAACGAGGAAAAGGAATCTATGGACACTTTTAGGATTAGTAGCGAACTACAATCAAAGTCTACCTGGGCTCAAAACCGTCGCCAAGCAAGAATTTCTCTTACATTCAACACTGAACTAAGAATTATCGCTACGCACTAACAAACTCGTACGGTACTTGGGTGAGCACCTCATATCCATTTGGTGTTACTAGTAGATCATCCTCGATTCTAACTCCACCAAAGTTCGAAATGTAAACACCGGGCTCAATCGTAAAAACCATTCCAACTTCAACCAAGGTCTCAACTGAGTGATTGGTCTTCTCCTGTGGACGTCGCTTAGAAATACGTGGTTCTTCATGTACCTCGAGGCCCAACCCATGTCCTGTACCGTGGCCGAATGCATCAGCAAGTCCATGCCTCTTAAGTGAATTTCTAGCCGCCTCATCAATGTCGCCCAGCGACACTCCAACAGCGATCGCTGAAATTGCCGCTGCCTGAGCTTCCAAAACTGCTTCATAAATTCTTCTAGACCGTGTATCAGGTATTCCGAGGCATACCGTTCTGGTCATATCCACACAATATCCGTCGTAAACACCTCCGCAATCTAAGACAACCAAATCTCCAGAGGAAAGCACCCGTTCAGACGGACGTGCATGAGGCAAAGCTGAGTTAGGACCAGAAGCCACGATCGTCTCAAATGCGGGTCGCTCAAAGCCCATCCGATGAATCGTCCAATCAACCTCAGCGGCCACATCTCTCTCAGATCGTCCGACACTAACCTTTGGTAAAATTTCTAGTACAACCTTAGAAAGCTTCACTGCAGCCGCTCGCATGAGATCAATCTCATAGCTGTCTTTACACAATCTGACGCTCTCAACAATTCGCTCGGTAGGTACCAAGCATACGGAGTTAGTTTTCTTAGGTGCAGCGCCGAGAAAATCACGTAACCATAAATACTGACGCGTCGTGAAATGTGCGCTCTCAACCCCAATATGCTTGACACCAAGGTTTCGGAGCGTATTGCCGATTGTCTCGTCGTAAGACAGATCAACGGTCACGAGCGTAAAATCTAAATCTGATGTGTTAGCGAACAAGGACTCAGCGACGGTGATATATCGAAAGTCAGTAATAAAGTAGAGTTGATCTCTCGTAACAATCAGATTCGCTGAACTTCCATCGAAACCACTCAAATAACGAATATTGGGCAGATAAGAAATCAGTAACGCATCAAGATCCGCCTCAGCGATACGCTTACGGACACGGGAAAGTCGAGTCGGCAGATGCATGTACGGTGTCACTTTCACGTCGGAAATATACACCGGATAAGAGGTAGTAATACAGACATCCAAACATTTTATGGAAAAGGTCGCTCCACGCCACGATCTCTAACAGTTTATTGACATTAGCGCGAACCAGCGCTAACCTTAGCGGTCGCCGTTAAACTTTGTGCGACTACAACTATGACTATGAGTACGTTTGTGCCGTCTGGCGGATGTCCCGATCGTCGCTGGCTCGTCATTGATGCAGCCAATCAAATACTTGGGCGTGTGGCAACATCAGCTGGACGATTGCTCCAGGGTAAACACAAGCCCTCCTACACCCCGTTCATCGACATGGGTGATCATGTCGTAATCGTCAACGCCGCACAGATAAAGCTATCCGGACGAAAAGAAGAACAAAAACTCTATCGGACACATAGCGGCTACGAGGGTGGACTCCGTGAAGAACGTGCAAAAATTGTTCGGAAACGTCAACCAACACGTCTCATGGAACAAGCTGTTAGAGGAATGCTCCCCAAGACCAAACTCGGGGATGCAATGTACCGGAAACTGAAGGTGTACGCTGGCCCAGATCACCCGCACACTGCTCAGAAACCCTCCAAGCTCGAGATCGGATAGCCTTGAACACTACTCAGTACTACGGCACAGGACGACGTAAGAGTTCGATCGCTCGCGTTTTTTTACGGCCCGGGAACGGGACCATCACGATCAACAAACGGCCGATCGAAGTTTTCTTTCCAAGCGAGTCTTTACGTAAACAGCTAAAACAACCGCTTGTCGTAACCGAAACAGGCGATCAATTCGACATTGCAATCGGAGCGAAAGGCGGGGGCATCTCCGGCCAAGCAGGAGCTGTACGGCTTGGTATCGCTCGCGCACTCGTGCGGTTTAATGCCGAGCTTCGACCAACACTAAAAAAAGCAGGCCTGCTTACTCGTGATCCCAGAATCAAAGAACGAAAGAAGTATGGACTAGCTGGTGCACGGAAGCGTTTTCAGTTCAGTAAGCGATAGGAGTAACGTTACACATGCTGCAAGTGGAGAAATTTTGACGTCGCTCGGGCTCAAGGAATTGATGGAGGCTGGAGTGCACTTCGGTCACCAGACCAAGCGATGGAACCCCAAAATGAAGGACTATATTTTTGGGGAACGCAATGGTATCTACATCATTGATTTAAGCAAGACGGCTAAGCTTTTTAAAGTAGCCACTCGGTTTCTAACGAACCTTGCCGCTGAGGGTGGAACCATCCTATTCGTCGGCACCAAACGACAGGCACAAGAAGCGATCGCTGAAGAAGCAAAACGCAGTGGAATGTTTTACGACAACCAACGTTGGTTAGGTGGCCTACTGACGAACCATTCGACAATCCAGCGCAGTATCGTTCGCCTACAGGATGTCGAATCATGGAGCACTGACGGCCGCTACGAAACACTCTCGAAGAAAGAAATCTCACGCATCGAGAAAGAGAAACGGAAATTACTGAAAAATCTCGGTGGTATTCGCCATATGGGACGTCTACCAGATGCTGTCTTCGTCGTCGATACTCATAAGGAGAAAATCGCTGTCGATGAGGCAAGAAAACTTAGAATTCCTGTGAGCGGCATGGTCGACACAAACTGTGACCCAGACGATGGTGATTTTGTACTCCCGGCAAACGACGACGCTCTTCGGTCGATTCGTTTTTTTGCTTCGCGGGTCGCGGACGCAATAATCGCCGGACACGGGATACGAGAGTCCGCACAAGCCGAGGCTGCTGATAGTGAAACAAAGCAAGCAACACAGCCAGCAGGCAAAGAAGAATCTAGTTCCGAGCAAACGCCCTCACCGGCTCAGGTCTAGTGAACTGTAAGCAGATCCGGAATCGCGCCGGCCTCAAACTCGGCCGGCGTTTCTGTTGTACGGGGGAGTTAGAATTGCGCTGTGTCCGTTTAGCGTTAACACGAGGAGAAAGCGTATGGCAGTAACGGCTTCGGAAGTGAAAGCATTGAGAGATCAAACCGGTGTTGGTTTCATGGAATGCAAAGCCGCCCTAAACGAAACCGCGGGAGATCTCGATGGAGCTGTGACTCTCCTCAGGAAACGAGGGCTTGCACGTGCAGCAAAGCGCGCGGGGCGCTCTACCGGCGAAGGGCTCATTGGTAGCTATATACACATGGGTGGAAAAATCGGTGTATTAATTGAGCTAAATTGTGAGTCAGATTTTGTGGCTAGAACGGATGAATTTCAGGCACTTCTGAAAGATCTTTCCATGCACATTGCCGCCGCTTCCCCACTCTATACGAGCCAAGAGGACGTGGCAGTCGAGGCTGTCGAGCGCGAGAAAGAAATCTATCGCTCACAACTTGCAGACGCTAATAAGCCAGACCATATCATTGAAAAAATTATTGAAGGTAAGCTTGGAGCCTATTATGAACAAATTGTTTTAGTTGATCAGCCATTCATAAAAGATCCCAAGATAACTGTCGGTCAACTGATCGCCACTACTATCGCGAAACTTGGTGAAAACATCACGGTGTCTCGATTCTCACGCTTTAAAGTGGGAGAGACCCCTTAACAAAAGCTTAACTCACGTTGAACTCAATCGATCTATAATCCCTCGAATGTCCACGCCAGCTTACCAACGAGTTCTCCTCAAGCTGTCAGGCGAAGCTCTCATGGGTGAAAAGGGCTTCGGTATCGACCCAAATGTCACAGCCAAAATCGGCCATGAGATCGGTGAGATCCAAGCCATGGGTGTGCAAACAGCCGTTGTCATCGGTGGCGGCAACATTTTCCGTGGGCTGACCGCTCCAAACTTTGGTATGGAGCGGTCTACCGCCGATCATATGGGAATGCTCGGCACAGTCATCAATGCTCTGGCCCTGCAAGATGCTCTTGAACGTCAGGGAGTGGTAACACGTGTGGCTTCGGCAATAGACATGCGTGCTGTTGCTGAACCATTCATTCGACGGCGTGCAATTCGTCACCTCGAAAAAGGTCGAGTGGTCGTCTTCGCTGCCGGCACCGGAAATCCATATTTCACAACTGATACAGCTGCTGCGTTGAGAGCCATGGAGATTAAAGCAGAAATCATTTTAAAAGGAACGAAGGTCGACGGCATCTACACTGCAGATCCGATGGTTAATCCTGAAGCCAAACATCTTAAAAAAATCTCTTATATAAAAGTTCTCGAGCAAGGCCTAAAGGTAATGGACGCAACCGCCATCTCACTCTGCATGGACAACAAGCTTCCGATTGTCGTTTTTAATTTACGTAAGCCCGGGAATCTGCTTCGAGCTGTTCTTGGAGAAACCGTTGGATCACGTGTAGAACTGTGAACTCCAACTGCAGCGAAATCCTCTTATAACGACAGGTCTTAAGAAACGGAGCTGTGCGCATGGAAGACATGGATGCTAAAACCCTACTCGCCGACGCGAAGAAACGCATGAGTGGAACGGTCGAACATGCTAAACGTGATCTGGCTAGTGTGCGTACTGGCCGAGCATCTGTTTCGCTCATCGATTCTGTTCAGGTTGATGCCTACGACACCAAAATGCCACTCAATCAGGTGGCCTCTCTCTCCATTCCTGAACCAACTCTCATAGTCGCGCAACCTTTCGATCCCAGTCTTCTCAACACTATTGAAAAATCGATACAAGCCGCTAATCTTGGACTCAATCCGAATAACGACGGCAAGGTGGTTAGGATTCCAATTCCACCGCTAAACGACGAACGGCGTAAGGAACTCTCTCGTCAAGTACATAAACTCACAGAAGAGTCACGTAACGCTATTAGAAGGGTCCGTCGTGACACTAACGATAAACTTAAAAAACTACTTAAAAACAACGAAATCTCTGAAGACGAAGAACGACGAACGTTAGATGAAGTGCAAAAGATCACAGACCACCATATCCATATACTGGACGACCTTCAGAAAAAGAAAGATAACGAGTTATTAACACACTAGCGTATTAGGAAACCATATGTCATACATGTCTCACCTCGAATGTTCCGTGCCGTGCGGCGAAGGTCCGTATGATCCAAGAGAAAGAAATTTCCTCTGTTCCTGTGGTGCACCACTACTGGTGCGTTACGACCTAGATAAAGCAAAAACATGGTCAAAGTCATCTCTTAGCAATCGCGATCCCAACATGTGGCGCTACGAAGAACTAATGCCCCTTCTCGACACAGAGAAACCTATTACACTCGGCGAGGGCTTCACTCCACTTATCCATGCCCGAACGCTCGGAAACGACCTCGGCTTAAAATCTTTGTACATCAAAGACGAGTCTCTGAATCCAACGAACTCATTCAAGGCCAGAGGTCTCTCAGCAGCTGTAACACGTGCATACCACCTTGGCGCCAAGACACTCTCCGTTCCTTCAGCCGGTAACGCCGCCAACGCTATGGCCGCTTACGCAGCGCGCGCTAACATCACCGCAAAGGTTTTCATGCCAAAGGATGTCAAGCTTCCCTTTATCCGTGAGTGCGAACTATACGGCGCAGAGGTCACCCTCGTCGATGGTCTCATTACTGATGCTGGGCGTATGGCTGCCGAACTCGGTAAACCTAAGGGGTGGTATGACGTTTCCACGCTCAAAGAACCGTACCGAATCGAGGGAAAGAAAACCATGGCTTACGAATTGGCAGAACAACTCGAATGGCAATGGCCAGACTGGATTCTTTATCCAACTGGTGGTGGCACCGGTATGGTCGGAATGTGGAAAGCCTTTGAAGAAATCGAAACTCTTGGTTGGGTCAAGCGCGGAGCTCGACCACGAATGGTCACAGTCCAGGCTTCTGGCTGTGCCCCAATTGTCAGAGCCTTCAACGAGGGGACAGAGAAAGCCAAACCGTGGGAAAATGCGCACACAGTAGCAGACGGTCTACGCGTACCTCGTGCGATCGGAGACTTCTTGGTTCTCCGAGCAATTCGCGAAAGTGGTGGCACAGCGCTCTCGGTTTCCGATCAAGACATGGTACAAGGCATGCTCGACCTAGGCCAGGCTGAAGGAATAAGTACAGCGCCAGAAGGCGGTGCGACACTGTGTGGTCTCCGTATGCTCATTGCAGACGGACAAATAAAACCAAACGACACAGTTGTTCTTTTCAACACTGGTGGGGCATTGAAGTACCTAGACTGCCTCGAGTCCAAGAGTTAGTTAACTAGATTCGTATTGGGCGGCTAGCTCAGCTGGGAGAGCGCCGCGTTCGCAACGCGGAGGTCGGGGGTTCGAGTCCCCTGCCGTCCACCAGACAAATTATCAGATTTTCTTCAAAGCCTGATAAAACCTTGGTCGGCTTTATATCAAGAAACTCGTAGAAACTGGCCCCACTCTACCTGTGACACTTAACAGATGGTAGAGTTAGTTTTCCGATAAATCCGAGAGACCTAAATACATGACTAAGCAAGCTTCTGACCCATTTCGAGAACTGACAACTCTAGCGATGTTGCTAGCATTCGTAGTATCAGTTTTTCTAGCAACACCGGCCCAAGGTCAAGTCGAAGTAGTTGACGAAACCGGTACTCTTCGCGGTCTCGAAGGCGTTGAGGTGCTCGTAGAAAGCATGGATATTGAAGCAGACTGGCATGGCTTCAGCACTGTTTCTATCCGAAACGATGTTGAACAACAGTTAAAAGCTGCAGACATCCCTGTACTCACTTCTGATACTGGTCGGCCTCAACCTTGGCTTTACGTGAATATTCAAATGAGGGCCGGTGGTGACCGAAGAAAGAGTATATTAGCGGTATCAATGTCACTTCAATTGAAACAGGCCGTTACACTCGCACGAAATCCGAACCTTCTCGGCCTCGCCACAACCTGGGCAACCAGTGATGGGGTAACCATTCTCCAAGAAGAAAATCTTGAACACGTCAGAAATAGGCTGCAGCAACTTGTCGACCGCTTCGTCGATGCCTATATAACAGCCAATACTCAAAATTGGTAGACAAGACCCAAACATAAATAACATGCCGTATTTCTTTTTATACAAAACATAACTTAAAACTCTCTTGAATAAACATATGACACAACAAGCATCTTTCAATATCAAGCCAATCTCAAAATCTACCAAAATCGGATGGGTTGGTACCGGCGTAATGGGATTATCCATGTGTAGCCACATGCTTAAGTGTGGCTACAAAGTAACAATCACAACTCGTACAAAATCAAAGGCAAAACCTCTGCTGGATCGAGGGGCAACTTGGTCGGACACGCCAAGCACCGTGGCAGAAAACTCAGATGTTATTTTTACAATTGTTGGATTTCCAAGTGATGTCCGTGAAGTCTATTTTGGTAAAGACGGACTACTGGCCGGTACCAAACAAGATGACATACTCATCGATATGACTACGACCGAACCAAGCTTAGCGAGAGAAATCTATGCCGCCGCAAAAACCAAAGGCGCATCAGCTGTTGATGCACCGGTCTCTGGAGGCGATGTTGGTGCTCGTAACGCAGCGCTTACTATCATGACTGGTGGAGACACAGACGTGGTAGCTAGCGTCCGCCCACTCCTTGAAGTCATGGGCACAGGAATTGTTCACCAGGGCAAAGCAGGCTCTGGACAACACACCAAAATGTGCAATCAAATTGTCATCACTGGAACGATGATTGGAGTTTGCGAATCTCTGATCTATGGCCACAAGGCAGGACTTGATCTCACTACCATGCTTGAATCAATTGGAGGAGGAGCTGCTGGATGCTGGTCACTGGACAATCTTGCGCCACGTATCCTTAATCGAAATTTCGATCCTGGATTTTTTGTAGAACACTTCATTAAGGACATGAGCATCGCTCTTGCAGAAGCGAAACAAATGGGGTTATCACTGCCTGGCTTGGCGTTAGTGCACCAACTTTACTTGGCAGTACAGGCTCAAGGACACGGACAGGCCGGAACCCACGCCCTCATACTTGCTCTCGAACAAATGTCAGGTTTAGAAGAAAAAAGCTAGACGGAAAAAGTAATCTGGCTGCTAGTTAAGCGAACAGGCACCGG
>CAZQMT010000051.1:5281-13387 GCA_964594555.1 uncultured Vicinamibacterales bacterium | reverse complement strand
GATGCATGTACGCGTGTCCAAGGCACGAAAAAATGAGCACCAAGCTGGAAGATAAAGACGCCACGCCCTAATACTGACATCCTCTCTCTCGCTCGACAAGACCTCGGACACAAGTTAATCTCGACACAATTCTTAATGTAACCATAATGATAAATTTCCGATTATCTTAAAATTGACTATATGATCTATGGTGGTTCAAGATACATTCGCCTAATCAAACATACAAGCAACCATCGAACGTCAGGAGATTACAGTGTCCGAAGAAATATTCGCACATATCAACACAACCGAAGGAAACTTCACAATCCGCTTACACGCACAAAAGGCACCAAAAACGGTAGGGAATTTCGTGGAACTTGCTGAAGGCACGAAGGCGTGGACAGACCCTCGAACGGGTCAACCATCCAACGATCCTTACTACAACGGTGTTCTATTTCATCGAGTAATCGATGGCTTCATGATTCAAACCGGTGACCCGCTTGGCAATGGCACGGGTGGTCCTGGCTACGACTTCGATGACGAATTCCATCAGGAACTTCGTCACAACAAGGCTGGAATCCTCTCGATGGCAAATCGTGGCCCAAATACAAATGGCGGACAAATCTTCATTACGCTGGCACCAACACCTCACCTCGACGATCGACACTCAGTTTTCGGCGAAGTGACTGATGGCATGGATATAGTTAAAGCTATCGGACAAGTTCAAACAGGCATGCATGATCGGCCCGTCTCTGAAATAAAGATCAAAACCGTAACGATTGAAAAACGAAGTTAGTCAAATCACACTAGGGGGTTTGGCCGCCCAATAGATCGTAAGCACGAAGAACCGCATCAAGTATCACCCCAGGACTCTGAATGCTCGGGTAGTGCTCAGCGTGGTTTCTCATGTCGATTTCCATCGAGGCATCAGCTGCACTCGTACCTGCTGAGTGCTTGGCTTGTACCTTTACCCAAAAATCTTGTAAGTACGCCTGGAAGTGACGAATCTTGTTTTTGCCTTCAAACGCCATCCCATGACCTGGGAGGACCCACACGAAATCTAGCTTTTTCAAACGATCCAGAGTTTCCACCCATTCGAGTGGATGACTATCGCCGAGATAGGCGATTCCATCTGTAAGCAAGTCACCCGTAATTACGATCCTTTCGTCAGGGAGATAAACAACAACATCACCTTCCGTATGCCCACGCCCAAGGAAAAGAAGTTGAATTTCTCGGCCTCCGCGATGAAGAGTCAAACGCTCACTCAACGTCATGGTGGGAGGAGTCGGCATAACTGCATCTGTAGCTTTTTTATAATTCTCTTGAAGCGTAAGCTCAGCCTTCAACGTAGCTTGCTCACCGGTATCATCAGTCGAAGCAATTCGTTTTTTTAAATCATCGATCACGCCAGGCAGACTCTCAACAAATGTTTCGTATGCCCGTCCACGTTTTGAACTTCCGTCAGCCAACATTGAATACGTGAACTCATGTCCAATAATTTCTACATCGCTTGAAAATAATTGATTGCCGTGAGCATGGTCAAAATGAAAATGGGTATTGATAACATAGCGAATCGGCTTCAGCGTAATTTTCGTAAGCTCATCAGTAAGTGCTAACGCTGCCGCTGGCGAAAGATGGGAATCGACCACCAATACATCCTCAGAATTAATAACGATAGAGGCGTTCGAACCAACTGCTAATTTCCCCGTCCCAACTGCGTGATAAATATTCTCTCGAACTTCATAAAACTCAAAGGCGCGACCTTCATATACACTACCCGGTGGCCGTGATACCGATTGACCAGCAACAAGCGTATGCACCACACTCCACATAACCACTACGGCTGGAAAAATCCTGCAAAGTTTGCTCACGTCTCTTTCCTCTCTGAAACCACTAACTAACGCGAAATCTCTCGAGGATTGAATTCTTTCTTTCAGCCCCGATCAGTTCATTGAATTCCTTAAAAGTAATAAGACGATCTCTGTGTTCTAGCGTCGTACTCTCAACCCGAAGTAGCCCATAGATTTCTCTCAAGGCTTTAGCAGACGCATAAACTCCTGACAACGGATAAAGAATGAGCTGAAAGCCAAGTGACTCGAGCTCATCCTTCGGAAGAATAGGGGTTTTTCCAGACTCGATCATATTGGCAACATTTGGCGCAGGCACCCGACGACCAATCTCAGCCAACTCATCGACCGAAACCGGTGCCTCAACGAAACTCCCATCAGCTCCAGACTCGCGCGCCAACTGCATTCTGATCACAGCTTCATCAAGGCCATGTACAGCTAATGCGTCTGTACGTGCCACAATGAAGAAATCTCGATCTCCTCTGGTCTCAACTGCCGCACGGATCTTCTCCACGTATTCGTTCCGATCGACTACTTTCTTACCGCGCATGTGTCCACATCTTTTAGGCCACACTTGGTCTTCAAGAAAACACCCAGCAGCACCCGCAGCGATCAATTCATCGACCGTACGAATGACATTTAGTGGATTTCCATATCCCGTATCAGCATCAACAATAATTGGAATACTTACACTCTTACAAATATACCGAGCGCGATCGACAATTTCTGTCTGGGTCAATAATCCCATGTCCGGCTCGCCGAGCGACGCTGCTGAAACAGCATAGCCTGAGACAAAAGCCAACCGAAATCCCACGCTCTCAGCCATCTTGGCAGACAGCGCATCATACACACCTGGGAAAACCGTCGATCCGACTTCTTCAAGAATCGTCTTAACACGACCGTTCGACACAGCGCCCTCCTTTCAGACCGCCAACACAAGGCTCGTACATCATGCCCTACATTGAAGCTAGTAAAACCACCCTAACTACAGCGGAACCTACTCAAATCTCCCAGGAATGGGAATTGCATCAAAAACACCTTATAGAACCGGGAAATCTATATCGAATCAACCATCCCGCAAGCACTTAAGGTAGCATACCGCTAAACAAGTAAAGATCGAGCGAATAAATGCCCCGCAAAAAAAATGTGCCGACTGAAACCTTAACAAAGAAAAAAATTAAACCTTACGGCTCGTGGCCTTCCCCCATCAGCTCTGAGATGGTCTCGGCCGGACAAGTCCGTCTAGGAGAAATGTCTCTCTCAGACGAAACACTATACTGGGTTGAAAGCCGGCCGAAAGAGGAGGGAAGGAGCGTTTTAATCAGATGTGCACTAAACGGTAATCCAAATGAACTGATATCTTCACCATTTAACGTCCGATCGCGAGTGCATGAATACGGTGGCGGATCAATCCTTGCCGCTGAAGCCACGGTTTACTTCTCGAATCTCAGTGACCAACGCCTCTACCGATTAGAATCAGCTACTACTACCCCTCTACCAATTTCAGCTCCTGGAAATATTCGCTACGCTGACGGGACACTGGATAAGCGAAGGCGACGCCTCATTACCGTTGCGGAAAATCTCGAGCTCTCTTCTTCAGATCCCATCGGCAGCCTCATAGCCTTCGACATCGACGGCTCACATCTACCACTAACTTTAGTATCGGGATCTGATTTCTACTCTTCCCCATCGCTCAGTCCTGACGGGAACCAAATAGCATGGCTTTCCTGGAACCATCCATCTATGCCCTGGGACGGAACAGAGCTTTGGATGGCACAGGTGGCATCAGACGGTTCACTCACTCATACCGAACACATCGCTGGGGGGCAAGAGGAATCAATCTTCCAACCATCATGGGCTCCAGATGGCAGGCTCCACTTCGTATCTGACAGAACCGGCTGGTGGAATTTATACGCGCACCAAAGTGGGACCAACAAGCCCCTGATAGCGATCGAGGCCGAATTCGGCAGACCACAATGGGTGTTCGGAAATCCAACCTATGGGTTTGAAAACGCCGAGCATCTAATTTGTAGTTACGTTAAAAGCGGTATCTGGTACCTGGGGCGTCTCAACTCTAGCATCGGAACACTTGAAAAAATCCCCCTGCCTTATACAGAGATTAGGCATGTACACGTTTCACGCAGTTACGTCTATTTTCAGGGAGGCTCACCTTCTGAATCCATGGCAATCGTCAGACTTGACCTCTCGGATGGCTCACGAAAAATTCTGGCACGTACTAACACTACTCATATCGACAAAAACCATCTCTCTATTCCCAGGCAACTAACTTTTCCAACTACCCACAATAGAAAGGCTCACGGTTTTTTCTATCCACCAACTAATCATAAATTCTCAGCACCTAGTGATGAACTCCCACCCCTGATTGTCGTTAGTCATGGAGGACCAACCGGAGCGTCCACTACAACCCTCAACCTAGACTTTCAGTTTTGGACTAGTCGTGGGTTCGCCCTACTCGATGTCAACTACAGAGGCAGCACAGGATACGGGAGAAGATACCGAGAAGATCTAAAACGCCAGTGGGGATTAGTGGACGTAGATGACTGTGAATTTGGTGCAAACTACCTCGTAGAACAAGGCGCCGCTGATAGTAAACGGCTCGCAATTAGAGGGGCTAGTGCCGGTGGTTATACCGCCCTAATGGCACTAACGTTCAGAGACACATTCACAGTCGGCGCCAGCCATTACGGCGTAAGTGATCTGGAAGCCCTACTCCAAAAAACACACAAATTCGAATCTCGTTATCTCGAACACCTCATAGGCTCATATCCAGACGAACGAAAAACCTATTTTCAACGGTCACCAGTTTATGCGGTTGACCAGCTTGCACGGCCCATCATATTTTTTCAAGGTCTTGACGATCCCGTCGTCCCGCCCGATCAGGCCAGATGCATGGTTGAAATCCTTCAAAAGAAAGGTTTAACGGTCGCTTCTCTTGAGTTTTCAGGCGAACAACACGGATTCAGAAAAGCCACTACAATTAGACATGTAATAGAGGCAGAATTGTACTTCTACGCATGTATTCTTGGACTTACCATTGATAGAAAAGTCGAACCAGTTGAAATTAAAAATTTTAAAAATTAGTTTAAAAAATTCGACAATAAACAACACAAGACATTATTGCTAATGAAGCTTTAAACTGTTGATTAATTCAGAAACTTAGACTTAATTAAAATGCTTGAGCTCGCTGTCGTTGTCCTCATCGTAATCGTCACATCTGCTGCTTGCTCTCTCTTCGAAGCAGTTCTGTACTCAGCCCCAATGAGCCATGTCGAATCCTTAGCAAAGGCAGGAAAACCAGGCGGAATAATTTTCAAAACACTTCGCACAAACGTAGATCGTCCAATCGCTGCGATTCTTATCCTCAACACACTCGCCAATACTGGAGGCGCAGCTGTAGCTGGTGCAATCGCTAGTCAAGTCCTCGGAAGCGCCTGGCTTGGTTACTTCTCAGCTGTTTTCACACTAGCCATCTTGATGCTCTCAGAAACGATTCCAAAAACAGCCGGCGTCATCTACGCCAGTCGACTTACTCCAATTGTCGCGTATCCACTAAAACTATTAGTTTCAATTCTCACTCCATTCATTTGGTTGAGTCAATTATCAACGCGCTTAATCGTAAGAAAACAACAACACCGAGTGTCTGACGAAGACCTACTAATGATGATACAGCTCGGAATCCGCTCAGGTGACTTTCAGACGCACGAAGCCTCGATGATAGAAAACATCTTGTCTCTCGAAGCAAAGAAGGCGCGAGAAATTATGACTCCGAGAACGGTCGTATTCACCCTGGATGCCAATACTACAATCGAGGATGCGAAACTCCAGGACGGACTACTTAGACACAGCCGGATCCCAATCTACGCCAAGGATTTAGATGATGTGATTGGTATCGTTCATCGCCGTGACGTGCTTGCCGTCAAAAGTCAAGATGAACCCGATCTCATGTTGAAAGGTTTGATGCGCAAAGCTCACTTTATTGTAGACTCGGCTCCACTCGATAAACTTCTTCGTACTTTTCTTGAACAACGACAACACTTAGTCATCGTCATCGACGAATTCGGCAGTTTCGCTGGTGTTCTTTCACTTGAAGACATACTCGAAGAAATTCTTGGGCGAGAAATCGTAGATGAATTTGACTCATTTGCTGATCTTCGGGAGGTTGCACGTCAGCGTCGTATCACAGCACTTGAAAATAAAGGCTCTAAGAACTAGCGTGGAAACAAAAGATTCACGGGATGAGTTTTCAATGCATAAGGCAGCGTCACTACTTACAGCACAAATACTCAGAAAACCGCTGAATTTTGAAGTCATCTAATGAGCACTAGACAGAAATCAGGCTCGGCATGGACCTTGATGGTACGTCAGTCACTCTACGTAATTTGCTTGATCATTCTTCTGGTAGCACGAACCAACGCACAACCAACACTCGATAGCCCAGGCGAACTCGATTTAATTTTACAGGGCGGAAGGGTCATGGACCCCGAATCGGGACTCGATGCAGTACGCGACATCGGGATCCGAGATGGACGCATCGTTGAAATCTCTGGACAATCAATGCTAGGGCGTCAAACAGTCAACATTAGTGGCTTAGTTGTAAGTCCTGGTTTCATAGACCTGCATGCACATGGTCAGGACTTAACCAGTAGCGCCTTGCAAGTTCAAGATGGCGTGACAACAGCTCTTGAACTTGAAAGAGGAACATTCCCAGTCAACGACTGGTATAAGGCGCGAGAGGGCCGATCACGAATCAACTACGGCACTTCCGTTGGACACGGCGCCGTCCGTCAAACAGTACTGCGTGGAGAAACCTCAGAAGGACCTTCCTGGTCCTACCAGGAATCAACTCCGGATGAATTAGAAACAATGGAGGCGATGATTCAACGTGGTCTCGACGAGGGCGCTCTTGGCGTTGGCTTCAGTATCGACGTTACACCTCGTGCTTCACGCGAAGAGATTCTTCGTATCTTTCACGTAGGAAAAAGTAATAACGCGACAACATTCGCTCACATCCGTTTTTTTGGCCAACTTGAACCTGGAAGTAGTGTCGAAGCCCTTCAGGAAGTCATAGCAAATTCGGCCATCTCAGGCTCTTCCGTACATGTCGTTCACATTAGTAGAATGGGCCTTAGCCAGACTCCCCTACTTCTCAAAATGCTCACGGACGCACGAGCCAATGGAATCGACATCTCAACCGAGATTTATCCTTACACCGCAACCTCGACCAATCTCAAATCTCCTATATTTGATCCTGGCTGGAGAACCAGCTTGCAAGCTGACTACAACGATATCGAATGGGTTGCGACAGGCGAGCGCCTAACGGAGGAGACTTTCCCAAGCTATCGCGAAGAGGGAGGAATGATCGTAATCCATATCATTCCAGAAGAAATAGTCAAGACAGCCCTTGCCCATCCCCTTGTCATGATAGCAAGCGACGGTAACACCTTTGTCGATGGACGGGCCCACCCGAGAGGCGCAGGAACATTCTCGAGAGTATTAGGCTACTACGTCAGAGAGCAACGAACACTAACCTTGATGGATGCATTGAGAAAGATGACACTGATGCCAGCCAAGCGCCTAGAGGCGGTTATTCCTCAAATGCGAAAAAAAGGCAGGATCACCATTGGTGCGGACGCGGATATTACAATTTTTGATCCAGACCTGATCATCGATCGCGCAACATTTGCCGAACCCGCTAGAGCTTCTGATGGTATCGTCCATGTGCTGGTCGGCGGTGAATTCGTCGTGCAAGAAGGTCAGCTACTCGAAGATACTAGACCTGGAAAAGCCGTACGGAGAGCTGTCGCCTCCGAACGATAACAAATCACATGTGATATGCCGTTCTTCATAAGCATTCGCATTGCATTGAAAGCCCTAGAGCGACACAAACTTCGCTCTAGTCTCACTATGCTCGGGATTATTATCGGCGTGGCTGCTGTACTCACGATGATAGCAGTCGGGCGCGGTGCGAGAGCCTCTGTCGAAGAAGAAGTCAAATCAACCGGCACACCATTGATCACCGTCACGTCTGGAAACTACTCAGTCCCTATCGGAAGCGCGAGCATTCTGGCTGCTTGGGAATTCGCTACTCTTGATCCATCAGCGCCGCGTCCACTCGGCGGCCGAGGTGCCGCAACAACCTTAACTTCTGACGATGCAGAAGCAATTCGGAGCCTGGTGAAGGGTATAAAATATGAAGCTGCTTCCGTGACGGAACGGACCTTCGTCACTGCTGGCAATCAGAAACAATTTACGAAAGTCG
>CAZQMT010000051.1:0-5271 GCA_964594555.1 uncultured Vicinamibacterales bacterium | reverse complement strand
TTTCCACTGATACACTCTTGGATTTTTAGTTCAGGGAGTTTTTTCAAGGATTCACATGTAACATCAAAGGCCAGAGTAGCAATAATCGGTAAAACCCTAAGCAACAAACTCTTCGAACAGGATGTTAATGTGATCGGTCAAAAAATTACAATTCTTAAGCAAGACTTTGAAGTGCTCGGGGTCACCAACAGTACAATTGACGATCAAGAAGAATCAGTCTTCGTACCTTTTACTACACTGCAAAACCTCCTGGGAATTACCCATCTACACGGTATCAATATTTCGGCCGAATCAGCTGGCACCACAACACGTGTTGCCAGTGACGTCAGGATATTACTGAGATCACGTCATGGCCTTGACAAGAAGAATCTCCTGGCAATGCCCCTACCAGGAATAGATATCACTACTGACTCCTACTCACCGGATCTTGACGAAGACGAAGGTTTTATTCCTGTTCCTGACGCACCAGTAATCGAAGAACCAGACGATTTCACTATACGTACTCAGGCAGCCGAAGCGCTCACAAAGGGACTAACTGTTACAGCCACAGCGTTTGTGATGGCAAACATTTCTCAGTTAGATAACATAACAATGGATGAACTACGAGATACCCTGACCGAAGCCAATACAACAATGACGGCACTTCTTGCTAGTATCGCTGGGGTCTCACTGCTGGTTGGCGGCATTGGGATCATGAACATCATGCTTGTATCGTTCACGGAAAGAACTCAGGAAATCGGCCTCCGAATGACAGTGGGCGCACGGAACCGAGACGTCCTGATGCAGTTTCTTGTCGAGGCAATAACGTTAAGTACTCTCGGAGGTATTATCGGCATTGTCGTCGGATTTGTAGCAGCGGAGATCGTGATGCGCGCATTCGAATGGCAGACCATTATCTCAATCCCATCGGTGACAATCTCATTCATAATTTCTGTCACAATCGGTATTTTTTTTGGCTTTTATCCAGCCCACAAGGCCTCTCGCCTAGATCCGGTTATCGCAGTCCGTTACGAATAACATTGAAGCAGCATCTCCCAAAACAGATAAACCTAAGACATCTGGATATTTCAGTAAGGAGTCGAACACGTGAGTAAAGAGAAGACCCGCATCGAACACGACACTTTCGGACCTATCGAGGTCCCAGCAGCTACACTCTGGGGCGGCCAAACACAACGCTCGCTGGTACATTTCGACATCTCTTCCGAAACGCTGCCCTTAGATTTCATAAAAGCTCTTGCAACAGTGAAAAAAGCTGCGGCTCTTGTGAACCTTGATTTGAAATTACTAGATCCTCATAAAGCCGAAGCTGTCGTCTCAGCAGCCGACGAAGTCCTGGATAGTCAGCATAATAATGAATTTCCACTTAAAGTCTGGCAAACAGGAAGCGGCACCCAAACGAACATGAATATGAATGAAGTTTTGGCGAATCGCGCAAGTGAAATCCTCGGAGGGGAACGAGGGAAAGATCGACTAGTACATCCCAATGACGATGTAAACAAGGGACAGTCATCGAACGATGTTTTTCCAACAGCCATGCATGTCGCAGCTGTTGAGATCATGCGAAAAAAAGTAATACCAGAACTTTCTGGGCTTAGCTCATCATTAGCCGAAAAATCAAAAAACTTCGAAGCAATCGTTAAAATCGGCCGTACGCATCTCCAAGACGCGACACCACTGACACTTGGTCAAGAGTTTTCTGGCTATGCATCACAACTTGACCATGGGCTGTCTCATCTCGAGGCAGCACTTCCACATATTTGTGAACTTGCCCTTGGCGGTACCGCCGTGGGTACAGGACTGAACGCCCACCCTGACTTCGGCCAACGGACAGCCGAAAAACTCAGTGCTCTTACCGGCAACAATTTCATTACTGCTCCCAATAAATTCGAGGCATTAGCAAGCCATGACGCGCTAGTCCATGCACACGGCTCCATGAAAACCATCGCCGTCTCGCTGATGAAGATCGCCAACGACATTCGTTGGCTCGCTTCTGGACCTCGGTGTGGTATCGGAGAAATCACAATCCCTGAGAATGAGCCTGGAAGTTCAATTATGCCAGGAAAAGTAAATCCAACACAGGCAGAAGCCGTTACAATGCTAGCAGCGCAAGTGCTCGGTAATGACGTCGCTATCAACGTCGGAGGAGCGTTAGGAAACTTCGAGCTAAACGTTTTTAAACCGCTCATTATCCACAATTTCCTCCAGAGTGCACGCCTGATTGCCGATGGCAGCAGAAGCTTCCGTGAACACTGTGTTTTGGGTATTGAACCAAATTCCGAACGTATCTCAGAAAATCTCAAACAATCCCTTATGCTCGTGACAGCACTCAATCCGCATATCGGCTACGATAATGCAGCCAAGATCGCAAAAACAGCTTATAAAACAAATAAAACATTGAAAACCGTAGCGAGCGATCTCGGTCTAGTAACACCCGAACAATTCGATGAGTGGGTGCGTCCAGAAAAAATGGTTGGTAAGCGTAGTAAATAATTCGGCGACTGAAGGAGCTCCAATGAATCGAAGACTTAAAACCATAGCCATTCTGATTGCCGTAATCGTTTCACTAACTACTCTCGCCCGCGTCGGCGCAGTTCAGGAGGCAACGAGAGGAATCATACCGCAACCACATCTCGGACTTATCAATGCGAATGTCTTAGACATAAGGACCGGAAATATTAGGGCGAATACAACCGTCGTTATCAGAGGCGGAAAGATCGTTTCAGTCGGCAATGATTCTGTTCCGAAGGGTGCCGACATCATGGACCTCAATGGACGCTATCTAGTGCCAGGTTTTATGGACGGACATGTACACTATCGGGATATTGAAGCCGCACGTCGTGCTGTTCAATCTGGTGTCACCACTAACAAGAGTGCAAACGCTGGAGGTTACCGTGATGTCTCAATTCGAAATATGGTGAAACAAGGGTATCTCGAAGGTCCAGACATGCTAGCCGCAGGAGTATTTGTATCCCCAACACCGTCGTTTGAATCGATCCTGTCTGATTCTCGACTGTACCGATTCATGACAGAACGGGCGGACACACCTGAAAACATTGCTCTCATGGTAAGAGTTAATCTCGAACATGGCGTCGACTGGATTAAGACCAGATCTTCTGAACGAGCCGGAGGCCCGGCAACAGACCCCAGAGCACTCGTCTACACTGAAGACCAACTCAGAGTTATGGTCGAAGAAGCATCAACAAACAATGTGCCAATTCAAAGCCATGTGCAAGGTGACGTGGGGGCTGCACCTGCTATCAAAGCTGGTGTACGTATGATTGAACACGGGTGGTACCTATCCGAGGAAAGTCTCGAACTCATGCAAAAACACGGAACCTACTGGGACCCAACAACACCAGCCCTAATGGACGTCGCCGAACCACACAATGATTACGATAACGTTGTAGCAGAATTACGAGCACCGTACATGATCTCAAATGTTAAACGTAACCTTCGAAAGGCTCGTGAACTTGGCGTTAAGGTAGTAACGGGGACTGATACGAGATACGGTCCAAACTCAGGGTCACGCATTTGGTGGGAAATCAACAATCTTGTTGTCTGGGGAGGCTTCACTCCCCTCGAGGCTCTCCAAGCCTCAACCATCGTTTCAGCAGAGGCCTACAGACTAGATGGTATAACAGGTGCGATCGAGCCAAACCTCGAGGCGGACCTCGTTGCATTCGATCGAAATCCTCTTGAAGACATTCTCATCATTACTGAACCTGTTCTTGTCATCAGCAACGGACGGATCGCACTCAATCGCCAACTAATTCCTACAAAACCTGGACGGGTGCCTGGAAACTAAGCGCCTGACTGGCACTATGATTCAAGACAGTTAAAATAGTTCACTTAATTCTCACTAAGACTTTTCACAAAATTCACTAGATGCCACATCCTGTCTGTGCTGAGTTTTCGTCCGTACCCTTCCATATCAGTTGACGGGGTGCCGTCTTTAATCACTATAAAAATTTCTCCATCTGTCGATCCATAATCCCATTTATCATCAGTCAGATCTGATGGTGTCCCACCTCCAAGAGCCATGGAACCATCGCCCTTCCCCATTGGGCCATGACACTGTCGACAGTAAAACTTAAAGGACTCTCTTCCCTTAGCGATGGATTCTGGTGTGTCCAAAATAGGATTATTGAGTTTTTGTTCTTCATTTTTTGATTGCGACAAATCTGCAGACGAAAAAAAGAAATTAGCAGAAAGCCTAACTCCTACAGCGATCACTCCCACTACAATCAGAATTACCATCCGATTCATCTATGCTTCCTTCCTCATCTATTCCTGAGAAGCATCAAAATGCTCCCAAAGATATTCAGGATACCGACTGTGTAGCATGACAAAAATTTCATGTACGAGGTTGATGATTTTTGTCACACTATATTCGTAATGGTTGCCAGATTTTAGCTTCATGACGATCGAAACTGTACGAGACCTCGGCAAGCAAGAAACTTTCACGCGCTTACAATCAATTCGTCGATGCGCTGGAAGATCATCTCCTGATCTTCCTCCAACAAACGCTTTCAAGTCTTTATATAGTGAGGACCGAGCAGAAATCTCTGGCAATATACGCCTAAACACCAATCGACGAGTCGCTGGAGTATAAGTAAGATCAAACGGATGGGGAGCAAACCAAGTAAACCGAAAACCGTAAGTTCCACGTGCGACGCTGACCTCATTGAGACTTTTGAACACACCGCGATCAATATATTCCTGAAGCTTGAGCCTTATGACGTTTACAGACCTGACTGACATTACGCTCTAATCATCAATATACAATGCAGAGAGATTCTAGTTACACTCAAATCTCTATAAGAATAATTCTTTATGCTTACAGTCGACAATGAACAAAAATCAGTGATAGTAAGACATACAACCAGGCTCTGTTTTACCAAGAAACCCTGGTGGGTACTGATCCCGAACTGAAAATTCCTTCTTGGCTTGACAATTAATCACTGACGGTCGTCGCTCTGACACAGCGATCTCATAGGCACGCTCAAGCGCAGGACGGAACTCCTCAGGTCTGACAACGTACTCTCCATGAGCACCAAGCCCCTTAGCAACCATGTCATATCGTAGATTTTCCTGAAAAACATGCATGCCAGCGACCGCTTTATCATTGCGCCGGCTCGTCCAAGTCCCCCAAGCATTGTTGTTGTAGACAATGACTATCGCCGGCATTCGGTACTTAGCTAGAGTCTCCATCTCCATAGCAGTGTACCCAAATCCAGCGTCACCCGTAATTGCCACAACAGGGTGACCCCG
>CAZQMT010000050.1:11192-13762 GCA_964594555.1 uncultured Vicinamibacterales bacterium | reverse complement strand
ACTCTGATGATGGCAACCGGGCCCTTGTTGATGGCTTTTATGATGATATTGAGCCACTAGCGCCTGAAATTGAATCCACGCTTCGCCGAAATGGTGAGAATCTAGATCTTGAGCAGGTTGCGCGGAATGTTGGCGTCGGACGTTTTATGACTGATGACCCGGTGGATTACCTAAGGATGCAGTATTACGGGATGTCCTTCAATCTCGATGGAATTTGGGGTGGGAATATGTACGGTGGTGGGGCTGGCGCGATTTTACCGAGCCAACTTACATCAAAGCATAACATTCGCTATGTTCCCGTTCAGGATGGGATTGAGTTAACCAGCAAGATTCGCACTCAGCTTGACCGAAATGGTTATGAAGATGTTGAAATGCGGGTTATCGGTGATGTTCCTTGGTGCAAGATGAGCTACGACACTGACGTGGCGAATTCTCTTAAGAAGACTTATGACATTTTCGGTATTAGTTATGGCGAGCCTCCAGCAATACCACAGATTATCGGTGGTTACTGGCCGGCGTATTTGTTCGGACGTGACCCTCTGGTAATGCCGATTGTTGCGGGTGGGGCAGGGCATGGCGGTGGAGCGCATGCGAATAATGAGTACTATGTTATCGAAGGCGCTGGGAAGGTCTACGGTTTAGCAGGTGCTGAAAAAGCCTTTGCTACGTCGCTATATATTTTTGGAGGGAAAAATTAGCGAGGTGGTTTTGATGGTCCGCTACGACTTTCTGTGAGGGGCGGTGTGCCTTAGGCGTGAATCTCACGAGTACGTCCGCCGCCACTCATTGAATCCGCCCCGAAGACTGAAAACTTTGTTGAATCCTTGCTCTTGAAACCAAGCGACAGCTTGTTTACTTGAATTTCCACGATAGCAATAGACGATCAGTGTCTCATCTTTGTCAGTGTTTTCGATAAAATCTTTGGCGTTTTGCCACGAGAGGTTCTGCGCGCCCTCAATGTTTGCCTCTTCGTGTGAAGAAGTGTCTCGAATGTCAATAAACGTTGCAGATCCCTTATCAAGCATCTGTTTGGCATCTTCAACGTCGATTTCTGGAATGGTTGCCATACTATATTAGGTCCTCGTTGAATCAAGGACATGATATCAAATAATTCATCAGGACAAAGTTACATTGACGAATCCGTTGGGTACGGCACCACGAAGTCAGGCCGGTCAGTCTCTGCTCAAAAGATTTTCTGAGGATTCTTGTTCGGGAACACTTGAACTCGAACGCCTACGGCAAATTGCTTGGGATGTAGGTCGGCGTGATGTTCCTGGTGACATCGTAGAATGCGGAGTAATGAACGGTGGTTCGGCAGCGGTCTTAGCGTCTGGCCTGCCTAATCGAGAATTGTGGCTCTACGATTCATTTGAGGGATTGCCTACGCCGACGTCTCAGGACGGACCTAGAGCGAAGACTTGGGAGGGACGTTGTCGAGGCTCTGAAACTCGTGTACGAACGGTACTTTCCCTGGCGGGTGTTGACAATCCAAGGATTATCAAAGGCTGGTATGAGGATACGTTCAGGGACTGTAATAAGCCGTCACCGAAGAAGATCGCACTCCTTCATATAGATGCAGATTGGTTCGACAGTGTCCTCTTATCGTTGGAACGATTTTATAATTCTATTACTGACGGTGGTGTCATTGTACTCGGTGATTTTGGGTACTGGGAGGGATGTCGAGAGGCTTTCTATGTTTTTTGTCGTATGTATCGTCTCGAACCCCTCCTAGAGCGATTTGGACATTCCCATGCTTGGTGGGTCAAGGGTAGGACGAATAATCGAGAATACCTTGGAAGGTGGGATATGCCTTGATGTTTGCGACCGCTTTATCTGATTACAGAAATTTTAAGTGGGTTCATGGTTCTTTATTCGGATCCTTGTGTTTTTATTACGGTTGCGACAGCGTTCCCTATCGTTTCTGCTGTAATACGAAAGTGGGACGCATGCCAGATGGCGCGGCCGTCGTAAATTAAAATTGCCTGCGGAGTTTCGTGTCGCAAATTAAGTCTTGTCGCTGTTTCGTTTGAAATATCACGTTCAGACTGAACCGTAATTAGTTTGTAAGCAACTGAGTCATTCGCCTGATTGAGGTGCGTATTTAACTCATCAAGAGCCTCGGCACTAGTGCCGCATGTCAGGCTGTGCTTAAAGATGAGTACGGGCTTTTCTTTTGATTCTTCGAATACTTTGTTTAGAGCTTCGATGTTTTGTGTAGGCTCTAGGGTCGCCATTCCTTCACCCGGCGGTACTACAGGTTACTAGGAATTAATAGCATGGCCGCTACTGTTGTGAGGAATAGCGCAGCACCAATTAGAAATGTGTAGCCGACTACATCGCCGAAGCGCAGTCGTGCCACTGCCAGAATGGGAATGGCCCAAAATGGTTGAATCATGTTTGATGTTGAATCGCCGTATGAGTATGCGAGTAGCGTGGTTGTCACCGAAACACCGAGTTCTTGTGCTGCTGGAAGTAGGTAAGGGGCTTCGATAAGCCATTTCGACCCACCTGAGGGTACGAATAAATTTACCAACCCAGAATAGATATAAACGATCAGCGGGTAGGTGCTC
>CAZQMT010000050.1:6313-11182 GCA_964594555.1 uncultured Vicinamibacterales bacterium | reverse complement strand
CAATCACCAAGGCCGGTGTTGTTGATGACGCCAAAGATGCCAGCGTAAAAAGGAAACTGGAAGATGACACCCGCAGCATTGCCGACGCCTGCTTGAACCGCGCGTACAATAGACGCCGGTCTGCCGTGTAGTAGTAATGCCGCAGTGAGGAAGAACATGTTATAGCCGTTAATTGTCCAGCTTGCACCAAAACCTTGGGTTACGAAGGAATGGCCAAGTGGGTAGGCGATCAGAACGGCTGCAAGAAGGACCCAACCGCGAAACATTTCAAGTTTGCCGGCTGGTGTAGTGGGCGAGTGGTCAAGATCTGGTAGGACGGGCAGTCTTGACTCGATTTCTTCCGGTGAAAGTGTCACAGGATGCTTACGAGGATGAAGAAGCATAAGCATTCCGAGGCTGACAATCGATACAACTACAAGGTAGGTTAAATTGAATGGGATAAAGAGGGTTTCCGTTATAGGATAAATGCGGTCGATCACGGGGCTCCCGGTTGAAGGGGAGACTAATGGGTTGCCTGGTGTTGCGAGAATTAGAGGGGCCGAGCCTGAGAGTCCACCGTGCCAGACAGTGCCCATGCCGAGGTAAGCTCCAGCGATTAACAAACGAATGTCAGCTTTTGGATTACGCCGCATCACAAACGGTACGAAGAGCGCGGAAGCCACTATGGTCAAGGCCCAGTTCAAATAGCCAGTGAAGATCGAGTAAGCTCCGATTAAAACTACAGCTTGCAGTGGTCGGTTAGGGTTAGGAATACTAGCCAAGCGATCGAGAAATCTGAACATGGGTTTCGATGATACGCAGGCATGTGCAGCAATCAGTGCGAGCGCAAACTGCATGGCGAGCTCAAGAAGAATCCACATGCCACCACCCCAGGCTAAGACAACCTCTTCGAGGCCGGCTGAAGCGCCAGTCATTGCGAGGATCATGGCGATGAGGGTTAGGATCATACAGACGACCCAGGAATCAGGGATCCAGCGTTCGGTGAAGCGAGTTAGATTTTCCCCGAGTTGACCAAAGGCATTGACTATCGCGGACATCCAGTAAGACTCCTTGTGATTATGAATCTGTCAGTAATTGACGACATAGTCTGGCACATTTGTTCATCTTGCGGGCTATGATTTCTCAGGGCTGTCCAAAAATACTCACGAGTGGTATTCGTTCAACGAACCAGTAGAGTCCCATAACAGCTATTAGTAGTGACATTGGTATTGTGACTAGAGGGCGGTACCACGTACGGTTTTGAAACCAACCTAAGGTCAGAAATGCTAATAAAATTACGCCAAACTGGCCAATTTCAACTCCAAGATTGAATGACAGTAACGTTATTAAGAAGTTGTGGTCAGGGCTGCCTATTTCTCCAAGTACCCCGGCAAAGCCCATGCCGTGTAGCAGTCCAAAGCCAAAAACTATCAAAGGTCGCCAGAATTTGAGGTCACGTGTGAACAGATTTTCTATGGCTACATAGCTAATCGATAATGCGATTAAAGGTTCGACAATAGTTGGGGGGAAAGTGATGAGACCGTAGCTAGAAATAGCTAGCGTGAAGGTATGTGCGATCGTGAAGGCTGTAATTTGCCAAAGTAAGAACTTTGGTCGTGCGTTCAGTAGGAACAGGCCGAGTACAAAGAGGACATGATCGATCCCCTCTGGGATGATGTGCCATATGCCGAGATAAAGAAACTGTTTGAAGGTGGTGAGATTGTTGCTGATCGTGCCTATTTGTTCGACGCTGAGAGCATAAGGTTCGCTCTTTTCGCCACGTGCTAATACTTGCTGATGATCTCGGCCATTTCTAAGATCGATGATAGTCAAGTAAACAGGCGGGAAAGACCTTGCGATCTTGATTGTTATTGTTTTTGTGCCTATCGGAATGTCGCCTGTGAATCGTGCGGTCAATCCAAGGATGGTCTGCGTTTCGACATCGTCACTTATCGGAAGTCCATATTCTGGGAAGCTTAGTGAGGCGGAATTGGTCTGAGTCTCATCAAAAAAAACCCCTACGTTTTCGTGAAAGATTCGGCGAAGTTTAGTGATGCGCTCTTCTAGCTCTTTAGGTGAGAGTTGACGCATAAGTTTCACTACTTGTTGCGCCTCGATTCCCTGTGAGAGGCCGAGAGCTATAGCGTCAAGATCTGCTGTGACGTCGACTTGATAACTGTTGTCTTCCCTAATCACGATCACGGTGTAAGTGAACTCAAGGTCATGAGCCTGAAGTGGTGAGACGAAAGGATTGGTAGCGCTGATCAAAGCTACTAAAAGAATGCTGAAAAGACGAGTGTGTTTGATCTGCGCGCCAGTTGAGAGGGGTGCTGTTGTTCTACTGGTATCCATCAGTTGTGATGTGTAGAAAATCTTGCCATGAGAGTTTGCCGTTGAGGAGATGTCAACTAATTTACGTTGGTGTTTAGATAAGCTGTGCGTTTATGCGCTACGTAGTCAAGGCGAATCTGAGGCGGCGTAGTCGTCGTATCGGCGGCTTCAGCAGTCTTTGCTGATCCGGCGTTAGAGTACTCTGGAGTGATACTGACCTCAATCCAGCTTCCTCGTGGCAACGACAGTGGACTTTCCAGCCAGTACTGAGATGCCCAATCTGGGGTAGGTTGACTCAGAAGCAAAATTGTTTCCTTGGATTCATTAGGCGCGGTTACTGCTACTTGTAACTGTGCAACCGTTGCACTGAGTCTGGGTAAGAGCGAAAGAATATTGATGTCCCGCTCGATTGGATGTTTGAATGTTATTTTTTCACCAGCCGATTGGACTTTGGGGCTGGAGAGTAAGATAGTTTGAACTGGTTCAACGGGTTGGTTTTCTAGAAAATGTATGCCGACACTGGTTTGATCGGTCATTCTAGATCCTTCGTTGGTCCAATTTTTCTTGTATTGGATTCGCAAAACCAAATCAGAACCGGCAGGAAGGTGGTAGGCTGCTCTGTCACTGAGCTGTACAGGTTGTTGTCCGGGAAGCCAGAGCGCTAGTACTGTTTCAAGGGTAAGATCAGTATTGTCGGCTGATGAGAAACCAAGCCCGGGGTCTTGGGAATCAAGTAGTTTCGCCTTCCCTGAGTTGTCGGTAAATAGTGTTGCTGTTCTAACGATTGACGAGTTTCCTGGACGTATATCGATAGCCTGTACCCAACGTTCCCGCTTAAGATCTAATGAAAGAACAAAGAATCGCGTTGCTTCACTGGTGTTCTCATTTAGAGTGTAGTTCGATGGCATCCCTACTATGAGATCTGGTTCGCCCATATCGAAATGACTTTTCGGGTCCGGTGATTTTTTGGGGATCTGAGTTTTTCCTTCAGGAGTACCACCATTACACCATTCAACCAGGATGTCGATTTCTTGTGGTGTCAAGGCGTGTGGTGTTCGTAGGTCACCGAAGCCTTCTTCAGACTTCCAAGGTGGCATCGTTAAACTGACCACTTCCTCTTTTATGGCCTGGGCCCAAGGGTACGCCTCTTCGTAGGTTAGGAGTGACATGGGACCGAGACCATCGTCACGATGGCAACTCCCACAGCTACTTTTTACTATGGGATAGATATGTTCGTTGTACGTATATTTTGAAGTAATAGGTTTATGGGCATTAGTGACTACGCTCGTTATCAGCATCACAAGTGAGACGGGAATCCCCATTAGAATCAGGCGCTGAGATTTTATCGAGGTTTTTGTTGTCATGACTAGGGAAGGTCGTAGATGCTCTTAAGGTCTCTGACTGCTTTTCCGAATAACATGTAAGCTTCTGAAACTAATTGCTTGTTGCCGAGGTCGCCGTACCAATCGAGCATATAAGCTGCGCGTACGATGTCTTTCATCGCTATTCTCAGCAGTTGTCTCGATTGATTCTCAAGTTCTAGCAGGTGTTTATTGAGAGCGAGAGCGAGGTCTTTCGATTCTAGTGCAGGGACCCAGATTTCATTAAATCGTCCTCGGCGAATTAGCAATTGGATTTTAAGGTCTCGTGTTGCGATTTCAAAAGCGATTTCGCTTGAATCATCTGGAATTGCCTTGGTTCGTCCGGCAAAAAGTTGGGCTTCGCCTCCGACTGTTTGCGTCGTGTTTCCGATCGGCACTTCGTTGTTTGTCGTAACGGAATAATCGGCGAAAATAAAATCGAACCGCTCTTCAGAACCATCGGGTTCGAATTGGATTTTAGCGATGATTTCTGCCGGGAGTTTTTTTTCGTCTACGTAGGCTTCCATGTAGACTTCATCGGTATCTTGGTGAGTCATAACATTGAGGGGATAAGACTCTGTTTCACGGATTTCACGCAACTCACTGTCGTATGTTTCACCAAGGACAATCCGTCCCTTGAAATTTTCCGCGCTGATGGGTTGAGAATAATTGTCGTAGAAATAAACTCGAAATATTCCAGGTGCAAGATAGGTCCCCTCGAGATGGTGCCAATTGTCTGGAGACATGAAGAAAATACCACCGTGTTTGGGATTGTGGTCTTCATGCGGTCGTGCTCGATCTTTCCGGACTAAATCCATTTTACAGACAGGGCAGATCCCTTCGTGCATTTCGTAGATTTCCTGATGCATCGGACAGATCCAACCGATTTCTATAGTGATGGGAATCAAACTGCGTTGGCAAATAGGACAATGCCCGGCTTCTTTTTCCGTGATGACCGAATGTAGAGGACAAGTCCATGACTGCGTGATTAGTGTTTGGACGAGTATTTTCTGACAGATGGGACAGGTCCCTTCGTTGTCAGAATGAACTTCTCGATGCACTGGGCATGTCCAAGCTACGATAGGCTCTGTCGCCGTGTCTGGCGATGATCCAACTTGAGTGTGGGCTTCTGCTAATAGAGCGAAAAGACCGACCAAAAAGAAAGTAAAACTAAGAAAGCCCAGGCCAAATAATATTC
>CAZQMT010000050.1:0-6303 GCA_964594555.1 uncultured Vicinamibacterales bacterium | reverse complement strand
GCTAATACAGCCAAAAGACCGACAAGAAAGAAAGTAACCGCTAGCGTGGGAAGACTGCTTCTGGACATCTCATCTCCCGAGTTCCCGCATGGTGGTACTTACTTTTAACGAGCTGAATGTCAGATGCCACATAGAACGACGTTCGATACAAATTAAACTTGATGGGGCGAAGTTCCCATGCAGAATGCTGACGAGCTTACCATAGGCTCAATTGACATGCAGGCGATGCACTGATACGTTCTACCGGTTTTCTGAGAGTTTGTTCTAAGATTTTTTCTGGCTTGTGTTACTTGTTATGTGGGCAGTCCGTATAGTGTTAGTAAGTCTGTGCGGTATGGCGTAGATAGATTCTCGCCTGTTTTTTTCCGGTGCGAGGGGGGATTTTTTTGCAGGGGTTCCTATAGTTGTACGGCGTAGGGCTAGTGTTTTCTTTGGGGCTTTTGACACAAGCCCAGACGCAGCAGTATGAGCTGGTCCCTAACTGGGCGAAGCTTCCCGAGGGCTGGGTCTTTGGGCATCCTCAAGAATTTCCGATGCCTAGTGTTCGTGACAAAGCTCGTGCAGAACGTGAAAAAGCGCGTGCCGAAGCGATTGCTCGTGGAGAAACCCCTCCAGCGAGACAACAAAGTAGGTTGCAACCGGGAGTGTCTGGGGTCGGAGTTGATTCTGAAGATAATGTCTATGCCTTTCACCGAGGCGAGCATCCGATTCTTGTCTTCAACTCTTCAGGTGAGTACCTTCGATCAGGAGGCGATGGCATTACCGGTCGCGTGCCGCACTTTATTAAAGTCGATCCACAGGGGAATGTTTGGGTTGTCGATGAGGATCGGCATCGGATTTTGAAATTTAATCCTGGTCTCGACGAAGTACTGCTTCAGATCGGTACTACGGACGAGCCTGGCTATGATGAAACCCACCTTGATCGGCCAGCCGATGTTGCTCTGACTAGTACCGGCGAGGTTTTGATTGCAGACGGGTATGGTAATAACAGAGTTGTAAAATACTCTGCCGACGGAAAATTTATTAAGCAATGGGGCGGTGGTCCGGAGGATGAAAGCACTAAGGATGGCGAGTTCCATCTTCCTCACACGGTAGTCGTTGATCCTAATGACAAAATTTATGTAATTGATCGAGAAAATCGCCGAATCCAGATGTTCGATACCGATGGAAATTTTCTTGGCAAGTGGACTCACCTCGGCTATGCCTGGGGGATGGATCTGACAAAAGATGGGAAGTATTTATTTATAGCGGAGCATGTGAATGAGGAGATCTTAAAGGTTTCGACCTCCGATGGAAAAATTCTAGCTCGATGGGGGAAGCAAGGTCGTGGGCCTGGTGAATTCGACTGGGCACATGGGATGGCTGTTGATTCGAATGGAAGTGTCTATGTCGCTGATACCTATGGGCAGCGTGTACAGAAGTTTGTGGAAGTAGGCAAGTGACGCTTGACCCTTTTTCTTCCTGATAGTGTAAGCGTTACTTGTCTGAGTGCTTAGCTGTACTTGTCGATGGCACGGCGTATCGCGTCGTAGTCATTCGGTAAGTCGATTGGCGCATTGGCGTGGCTCGACGTGATGCCATTGAGATTTCGAGAGTGGTAGCTTGTCTTGAACTCGGTAAACTTTAGACCGTTTGCCGTTGAGATTACGACTACACGTTCGGATTTTTGGATCATTTTTCGCTTAACTAACTTAATGAGTACGGCGAGTGCCACACCCGTATGTGGACAGTTGAGCATGCCTGTACGGTCGGCTCTTGCTGAGGCGTCAGCGAGTTCTTCTTCACTCGCCTGTTCTACGACACCGTGGTATTTTTTGAGTATTCTAATGGCCTTGTTAACAGATACGGGGTTCCCGATCTGAATGGCGTTGGCAAGCGTTGGTTCCGCAACCATTGGTTCGAATTCCCAATTACGTTGGTAGGCCCGATAGAGTGGATTGGCTGATTTAGCTTGGGCAACAATTAGTCGTGGGCGCTTGGTGGTTAAACCGAGTTGTTCCATCATTTCGAAACCCGCGCCCAAGGCGCTAACGTTACCAAGATTCCCCCCAGGAATGATTATTACATCGGGAAATTGACAATCGAATTGTTGGACGATCTCAATTGAAATTGTCTTCTGTCCCTCGATGCGTAAGCTGTTCATGGAGTTGGCCAGGTAGATCCCCTCTTCGGACATAAGGCGCTTAATTGCATTCATGCAGCCGTCAAAGTCTGTGTCCAGGGCTATGACAAGTGCGCCATTTGATAGTGGTTGAACTAGTTGGGCGGGAGACACTTTCCCTCGAGGTAAAATGACGACGGCTGGAATTTTTGCAGCAGCAGCGTAAGCTGCGAGGGATGCAGAAGTATCTCCGGTAGAGGCACAAGCAACGGCTCGAATTTGTAGGCCGACCGTTAAAATTTGGCGGAGTACAGAAACAAGTAATGTCATGCCGAGGTCCTTAAAGTATCCGGAATGAAAGTTACCACATTGCTTGATCCAGAGATCTTTGAGGCCGAGTTCTAAACCAAATCTTTCTGCCCAGAAGAGGTTCGTGCCACCTTCGTCCATCGAAACAACCTGGTCATCTCTGACTTCTGGACACACCCATTCCTTTTTTCCCCATACCGAGGAGCCATAGGGCCAGGTTGTTGCCTTGTACCGTTCGTCGAAAAGCTGTCGCCATTCTTGTGGGCTACGGTCCTTGAGGGCCTCCATGTCGTGGGAGACTTCTAGGAGATCTCCACACGAAGGACATCGGTAAATGGGAGTTTCGATGTGGTGCGAGCCTGGACACCCAGCAATACATTGAAAAACAGCTCGATAAGACATATTCCTCGTACCTCCGAGAAGTTAACTTCCTGTACACTCTAGCGTACCTAATAATCCTTAGTGAGGATGTATTCAGCAGCACGACCCGCTAGATTTTCTCTCGTGGAGGCGAGATGATTCAACAGACTTTGGAATCTTTACGCATTAATGAGATGCGCTTAGTGGACCGGATTGCTAGGTTCGCTTCGCTTGGCACAACTAGAGGGGCGTTTTCTGAGGCCGATCGTCGAGGACGCGAGTTGATCGTTACGATGATGAAGGAGGTAGGTGTCGATACTTCGGTCGATTCAGTCTCAAACATAATTGGTAGACGTGAGGGTCGACAAAAGGGGCCCAAGATTTTAGTGGGCTCTCACGTTGACACAGTTCGAAATGGTGGACGTTTTGACGGGGTGCTTGGGTGCGTAGCTGCGCTTGAGGTAGTACAGACCTTAGAAGAGGCAAATGTCGAAACTGAATACCCTCTTGAGATAATGATTTTTGCTAACGAAGAAGGTCAGACATTCAATGGTATGACGGGAAGTCGTGCTGTCGCTGGAATTCTTGATCCCATGGAATTAACAGAGACAGACGAGAATGGCCAAACTCTCGCCCAAGCCATTGAAGTGTGTGGTGGGGATCCGACGCATCTCGCTGACGTAGAAAGGAAACCTTCTGAATCAGTTGGGTATATTGAGCTACACATTGAACAGGGAGGAGTGCTCGAACAACGAGGTACTGCCATTGGAATTGTCGAAGGGATTGTCAGTTTGATGCACGCCAAGATTATTGTAACCGGAACAGCTAGGCACTCTGGCACGACTCCGATGTCACTTCGACGAGATGCCCTCACTGCGGCCGCGAAGTTCATCATTGCTGTAGAAGAAGAAATTCGATCCGGCAAGCTTTGTAGTGTTGGTACGGTCGTTCAATTACAGATAGAGCCGAATTCCCCGAATGTTATTCCTGGAGAGGTACGTCTGACTCTTGAGCTTAGAGATCATGATGATGCCAAAGTTCGTTCATCCTTCGAATATTTCCGGCAACATGTGGTTGAAATCGCTAGTGTTTCAGGTGTCGAAATTATTGTTGATGAAGCTAGACAGTTCGCTTCTGCTTTGGCCGATCCTTTTGTAGTTGGCTCAATTCTACGGGCCACGGGTCGGTTAGGGCTTTCCCATCATATTATGCCTAGTGGTGCGGGTCACGATGCTCAAATGATTGCCAAAATTGCACCTATGGGTATGATTTTTGTGCCGAGTGTTGAGGGCATTAGCCATGCTGAGAACGAATTTACCTCGGACGGTGATTGTGTTAATGGAGCCAACGTACTGTTGCACTCGATTCTTGAGCTCGATGCTAATCGGGGCAGGGATCACACAGGAAAGACAGTAAAGAGTAGACGATGATTTTTCTCGACAGCTATGTCAGGAGGTACCGATGAGTCGATGTTGGTTAAGGCCACTAGCGCTGATGTTACTAACGTTCACTATCGTGTTCGTGCCGGTTACAAGTGCAGATGGCTCAGGTTTTCGTTTACTGAATAGCGGAGAACCTACGATTGCTGAGATTCATTCTGCCATAGAATCTGGTGAACTTACTTGTCAAGAGTTAGTACGACTCTATCTGGACCGAATCGAGGCCTATGACCGTAAAGGTCCCTCGCTGAATGCGATTGTTCAAGTAAACCAGAATGCTTTTGCCGAAGCGAAGCTATTAGACGAAAAATTTCTGGCTGGAGGTTTTGTCGGGACACTGCACTGTATCCCAGTTATTGTTAAGGACAATTACGACACAGGGGATATGCCCACTACGGCTGGATCGTTATCTCTTGCGGGGTCGAGGCCTCCGGACGATGCATTTCAGGTAAGTCGGATCCGTGAGTCTGGGGCGATTGTATTGGCTAAATCTAACATGGCTGAATTTGCATTCAGCGCCTACGAGACACTGAGCTCAATTGTTCCTGGTCATACTAGAAATCCCTATGCACTAGACCGTGTGCCGGCCGGATCAAGTGGAGGTACGGCCGCTGCAGTGGCGGCGAGTTTTGGTTCTGTTGGACTTGGTACGGACACTGGCAATTCTATTAGAGGTCCCTCGTCACACACTAGCCTTGTTGGTATTCGATCGACGATGGGTTTAACCAGTCGCGACGGTATTGTTCCTCTTAACTTGAGTCGAGATATCGGTGGTCCTATGGCCAGAACAGTTACTGATGCGGTGGCTGTATTTGATGTGATAGTGGGGGCTGATCCGGCCGATCCTATAACCATGGCTTCTCAAGAACGGCCGAGAATGAACTACATGGATTATCTGAAAAAAGATGGTCTTCAGGGTAAACGTATTGGCGTAGTGAGAGAGCTAATTCTTGACACTGCCGATCCGGATACTATTGATCTCTTCGATGAAGCGTTAGATGACATGCGTCGGAAAGGAGCTGTAATTATCGATCCCCTTGACATCCTAAATTTCGATTCGAATCAAAATAGGATCCGAGGTTGTAATTATTTCAAATTTGATCTGAATAATTATCTTAAAAGTGTATATGGGGCTGATCAGAGTTTAGACCTTGCTTCCATTATTACTTCCCGCCAGTTTCATCCGTCTATAGAAAAAAGATTAACCGATGCTGAGGCCGTTGAATTGGCGCCACCTGATAATCCAGCCTGCCGAGAAGTCGATGTGCGTGATGCGATACTCCGAACAAATGTTCGTGCTGCTATTGAAAACAACAACATTTCGGTAGTCGTGTATCCTACTTGGAGTAATCCTCCACGTCTCTTGGGAGATCTTAATAGCCCACACGGTAATAATAGTGCAAAGCTTTCTCCTCCAACTGGATTTCCGGCGATTACTGTGCCGATGGGATTTACTCGAGGACGTCTCCCCGCAGGCATACAGTTGCTTGGATTACCTTGGAGTGAGGGGACTTTGATCGAAGTGGCTTATGCCTACGAACAAGCAACCATGCATAGGCGTCCACCGGCCAGTGTGCCTTCTCTAGAGTAGGGAAGTACTGTTGTCGAGATAGATTCATCGAGTAGTTTAGAATAGCCTGGCTATTTCGTCTTGTTCCGACGGCACAAGAGGAGTCAGGTCGCCAGCGTGTTCGATGACTCTTCCTTTATTAATGTTTTGTGCTTCGGCAATGACGGTGGTCGGGATGCCCCGCGCTTCTAATTTAGCGGCAATCTTTGGCGCACCTGTTGACGTAGTGCCAATTAACAGTGCACCGGAAGCGATCAATCGAAGCGGGTCAACGCCCAATGCGGTACAGACAGCTTGAGTTTCAGGCAAGACGTTAATTTGATTTTGTAGGACTCGTAATCCAAGACCCGCTGCTTCGGCGAGTTCGTAAAGACCAGAGAGGAGTCCCCCTTCTGTGGGGTCGTGCATCGCATGAACCTCACCAGTTTCGGTTGCTGTCAATGCTGCTTCGACCACGCTAATACCAGGCGCGAATAAGTAGTTCTCGGCTTTCGTAAGCTGTTCACTTGGGATCTAGTCACGAA
>CAZQMT010000049.1:11106-13815 GCA_964594555.1 uncultured Vicinamibacterales bacterium | reverse complement strand
GTAAAACTCTATCCTGGCACGCCGGGGACTCGTGAGTCCCAGGTCGAAGCGAATGAACTCCGGGAACTTGTTGTTGTGATGCCCTTCAGCCATCAGGCCACCCCTTATGGAGATCCGCCTGGGCCCAGTCAGCTCCAAATTTATGATGCTTCGGAAGATTGCCGAAATCCTGTACGTGTCGGGACCTTTGACTTCAATGGTGGGGAGGTTCCTGGGGACATTGTCACTCATGAGCATCGCATAGCGGCTGATGGTCAGACGGTTTATGCGTCGACAGGTCGTCGGAACGTAGGGCCCGCTCTTACTGCTGTTGATATTAGCGATCCGGCTAACCCTGAGTTAATTACAACATGGGATCTGAGCGATGAGCCAGGGATGCCTAAGAGTGGTATGCACGATCTTGATGTTAACGAGGATGGCACGAGAGCTTACGCCAACCTTAGTTGGATGGTGGACAATGTTCGCCATCAAGGACTTACTATTCTTGACATTTCAGAGATCCAAGAGAGAAAGCCAGACGCGCAGGTTCGCCGGATCAGTTCTTTTAACTGGGGGCCTCCTGAGAATTTCGGTGGGACTCACTCGACAGAGCTAGTCAAAATCGATGGTCGGCCCTATGCAATTACCATGGACGAGACGATGTGAGCTGATGCACGAGCCCCCTGGGGTTGGGCGCGTATCATTGATGTGACGGATGAAGAATACCCGTTACAGGTGTCAACGATAAAAGTTGAAGCTGCTGAAGAGAAATATGCCGAACTTACTGATCAGGACAATGCGATTTACGGATCACATTATCTAGGGGTTGATGATCGTAACAATACCTCTCTTGTGTTTTTTAGTTGGTACGCTTCTGGCCTACGTGCATGGGATGTACGTGATCCTTACCAGCCTAAAGAAATTGGCTACTACATTCCTGGAGCGAAGCTTGATACTAAGTTGGCTGTGGGTGCTGGTTATCCTAACCCTAGGGTTGACTATGTGTACTCGTTCGTTCGGTATCGGCCAGAGAACGGGCACATTTGGTTCAATAGTGTCTTCGGTGGGTTTCATATCGTCGAGTTAATTGACAATCCGATCCGTTCCTCAATCGCTAATTAAGAGTGATATCGACATCGGTCTCCGGGACAAGATTTTTTGTCGTGCCGGAGACCGATTTTGTCGAATCTTTTGTTGTGATGCTGGCTCGGGATGGTGGGGCTCAAGCGCAGATTCTGCTCATCTGAACAGGGCACGGTGACGCACATCCTTATATGAATGTTTTTCTTGTCGACGGGACTTATGAATTGTTCCGACACTTCTTTGCTGTTCCATCTGTTCGTGATACAGATGGATGCGAAGTGGGAGCAGTACGCGGAAGCCTTACGTCCATTGTGTCCATGCTTGAAAATGATGTGACACATCTTGGCGTGGCGACTGATCATGTTATTGAATCTTTTCGAAACACACTATGGCCTGGGTATAAAACGGATGAGGGGATTGATCCTGATTTACGGGGACAATTTGTCTTATTGGAAGAAGCGCTTGAGGCTATGGGGGTGACGGTTTGGCCGATGTCAGAGTTTGAAGCAGACGATGGATTGGCATCGGCAGCGGCAAAAGCTAGGCTAGATCAACGTGTCGAACAGGTATTTGTTTGTACGCCTGACAAAGATCTCGCACAGTGTGTTGTAGACAAGAAAGTTGTTCAGTTCGATCGACGTGCGGGCACGCTTCGAGATGCGGATGGCGTCGAGGCGAAGTTTGGTGTTAGGCCGGCGTCCATACCGGATTACCTCGCACTTGTTGGTGATGCGGCCGATGGATTTCCTGGTTTACCTGGTTGGGGAGCGAAGTCAACGGCTAGTGTGATCGGACGCTATGGTCATCTTGAGGCGATTCCTGAAGACCCTCAAGAATGGGGTGTGACGGTTCGAGGTTCGATGAAGCTTGCAGCGACATTGACTGCTAAGCGGGAGCAGGCATTTTTGTTTAGGGATCTTGCGACTCTTCGTACTACGGCTCAAGTTTTTGACTCGGTTGACGAGCTTTGTTGGACTGGTCCTCGTACGGAGGTCTTCAACCTGTGTACACGTCTCGATGCAGGCATACTCTTCAGACGTGTGATGGCGGTGGCGAGTAACCGATGAGCCTGTTTGTTGATTGCTTCGGCGCATCGATTTTTCAATCTATCTCTTACTCTACGGTGTCTGACTTGGTCCGGTAATACGTTCCCAAGTGATGGTGCTTTGAACCTCTTGTCCGTCGATGTCTCTAGCCGGAGGTTGGAGGATTAGCCGGTTGCCTGAAAACGTTCGAAAACGTTTGGCATCGGTGTTGACTCCATTGGGGTTTAAATTCCCTTCCCGATGATGGGTAACGAAACCTTCTTCCTCATTAACAGAAAAAGTTCCAAAATAATTGCCATAAGTCGTGATTGCAGTATGTGCTTCTTCGGCTGTAGGAATATTTTCTGCATAGGGCTGTCGGTTAGGACGCATCATCTGAACTGCCATGTGTTGACTGGCTGTGTACATGATGTAGCCTGTCTGGCCATCGACTTTTGAAATAAGTTCGCCATCAGCTGTATGTCGTTCGTTCGAGACAAGACGCCAGAATCCGACGAAGTGTTCTTGTCCTGGCGTTAATGTGATTTCCGGTAGTCGCTCCCAGATTAAATGTGTCGTGACCTCTTGACCGTCGACCGATCTTGAAGGTGGTGTTAATGTG
>CAZQMT010000049.1:275-11084 GCA_964594555.1 uncultured Vicinamibacterales bacterium | reverse complement strand
AATCGAGGCGAGTGCTTCTTCGGCCGTAGGTTGTTCGCTCTCGTATGGTTTTCGGTCGATGGGCATGAGCTGGACACTCATATGGCCGCTAGAGTCGTAGAGGAGATAGGCCAGTCGATCAGGTCCAACGGTTTCCCAGTCTCCATCGCCTACTCTTCGCTCAACCTTGAGAAGTTTATATGTGCCGATAAATTGATCGGCCGAGGACTGCTCCTGGGTTTTTAACTCTGTTGGTTTAGAGACAGTTGTGTCGGCTTGGCCACAACTAATTATTGCGCCGATCAAGAACAACGAGAAAGTGAAGGGCAATAGTCTGTGCATGAGTTGTTTTCCTATTTGACAATACACGCTAATGAAGTGCTGAAATAGCGTCCTCGAAAGTTAACGGTACAAGTTCAACAAGAGAATTTCGAGGCAGAGTACTTCTATGGTTTAGCGATATGTCCCTCACTGGTAATGTCTGTACGGTCAAGAATCGGCAGCACTATGTGTGATGGCCGTGATGAATCGTGGTAGATGCTATTAATGGCTTTAACTGTATGTGTGTGATGGCCGAGGCGTTCACCGGTATTTGGATTGACATCAAAGAATGGAAAGTTGCTACTTGAGATATCCACACGAATGCGATGGCCAGCTTTGAACTGATTTCCAATACCCAATAGGTCGATCGTAATCTCATAGACTTTTCCGGGTTCCATGAGCTCAGCTGTCTCGAGGCTGTTGCGATATCGCGCTCGGATAATACGATCGGCCAACAACATATCGTAGCCAGCTGGATAATCCTCACTGGGAGGATGAACATCAATTAGCTTAGCGGTGAAATCCGTGTCCTTCGCTGAAGATGAGATCCATAGCTTGACCGAAACCGGCCCAAGGACTAAGACATCTTCTTCAAGTGGAGGGGTTTGAAATACGATGACATCCCGGCGTGCCGACAACGGTAGATCGTCTTCACACCCAAAGATCTTGCCTGCGATACATCGTTGGTTGAATGGTGCCGGAGGGACAAGTTGAGCGCCTGAGTTTACCTTGCCTCCGATCGTGGGCACTGGGTTAGCTGGGTCAAAGGTATAGGTGGTCGGCTCAGTGGTGTCGCTGGGGCGTTCCAATGCGAGACGACCATCGGCGTGAAGGTAGAACTCACGTCCTGTTGATTCAGGTGGAGGCCATGCTGACGCTTCGACCCAGACACCGCCGTGGTCGAGTTTTCCGCTTTCCGTGCGGTCATTGTTCCCTCCTCCCATGATAAAAAGTCTGGCCGGAGGACTGTCTAGGATGCCGTTTTCTTCGCCTTTTAGAATGTGATTAAACCAACGTAGTCGTTCGGTTTCGAGATCAACCTCCGCTTCAGATCCGAATGCGACGTCCCCATGTTTGACTGATCCGACACCATGTTCCCATGGTCCTACCATGAGTTTGGTGCCAGCTTTGTTTTTTTCGGCTAAACCAGCGAAGTTATTTAATGTGCCTCTCAGGAAAATGTCATACCAGCCACCTATGAAATACGTGGGTATTTTTGGCACACGGTCGTAGTAAAGCTCAAAGGTGTAACCGTTTTGTTTCCAGTAGTCGTCGAAGTCTGAATGATCGACCCAGTCCTGGAACCAGCGCTGATACGTTGGAATGATTTCCAACGGCGATGTATTGGAGTAGAACGGATAGGCCCGAATCCACTGAGCGAGGTTATGCTGCACTCCTTCTGAGAGGGCCTTTCCTAGCGGAGGATATTCCTGAGCTTCTTTACTATCACTCGCTAGGTTCATAGCGTAGGTGAGGTTGTGGAGAAGGGCGAAAGCCCCACCAGAACCGGCACCGTCTTCCCAATAGTTTGATGTACTCACTCGGACGAACATCCCCTTCAGGTGGGGAGGAGCTTCAACAGCTAACGCCATTTGTGTTGCTGCTAGATATGAGCCTCCAAAGGTTCCAACGTCACCGTTTGACCATGGTTGAGCTGCAGCCCATTCAACCGCGTCGTAACCGTCTTGTCCTTCATTAACATAAATGTAAAATGTGCCTTCAGACTCAAAACGCCCGCGGACATCTTGTATAAGCACGATGTAGCCGTGTTTCGCTAGAAATCGTGCGGTGCGTTCTGAACCATTCTTGCCATAAGGTGTGCGTGAAAGAAGCGTTGGAAATCGACCAGGTTCTGCTTCGCCACTGCGTGCTGGACGATAGATGTCAGTTGCCATACGAACGCCATCCCGCATTGGGACCATGACGTTCTTCGCAACGACAACCTCGTATCGAGGTTGTCCTGTTGTGATGTGTTCGGAGTAGACGACGTCCGTGCCTTGAAACATTAGTAGGACAACGAAAACAAAAAATCCTGCTAAAAACTTACGATGTCGAGTAGTGAACGCTAGCATCTTTGATTCCTTTCATATAACACACGGTCGTACAATAGTAATCAGCGGTCCATTTTTACCTGGAGCTTGTCCATCTTTTCTAGAAGCATGTTGTTGGATTTCAGGCAAATCGTTATCTACTGCAGTTCCGACGACGAGTTAGAGTAAGAACGATGAGCTCATTAAACGGTGTGTTGAGCATTGAGTCAAGGCCTATCGCCCTCTATTTGTGGACGATCAAGTTTTGAATGAGTGTTAAACATTTGTAATGGTGACATGTTGGAGGGAGGTCGAGAGATGGAATGTGTGAAAAGGCGTGCACCACAGGCGACGATTATTGGAGATTCCGATGCAAGTTCTTCGATCTGTGAGATTGCCGAAAACGTTGGAAGGCTAATGGCGCAGATGGGGATCACGGTTGTAACTGGTGGGTGTGGAGGCATTATGGAAGCGGTTTCAAAGGGTGCTTCGAGTGAGGGGGGGCTGGTTATTGGAATCTTACCTACAGCCGAAATGAGTCATGCAAACCCGTGGTGCGATGTTGTGATTCCGACAGGTCTCGGTCACGCTCGAAATGCGATAACGTCATTGGCCGGAGATTTTGTTGTGGCTATTGGGGGAGCGGCCGGTACTCTCTCAGAAATTTGTTTTGGATGGATCCATGGAAAGTCAATTTTTGTCCTTGGAGGATCTGGTGGTTGGTCAGATCGTTTACGTGGACAAGTTATAGACAGCCGTCGTTCAAATCCCATTATTTCGTGTGAGAGCATCGAGTCTCTTAAGAGTCACCTTGCGTATCTTCATGAAGATACCGCAGGCAAAAATTCTGGATAATGAAATGATAGGTTTGTTTCAGAAGGTTTTTTTAAACTCCGAAAAAGTATTAATCGAACGTTATTTTGCCCATGCGGTCCATCGGTTGTTACGGTGTTCGAGATGCAATGGAAGTCCGAAACAAGTGGATAGGGTTTTTGAGGTTAAGACGTCTTCTATTTTTCCAGCTGTGAATATGTGTCCATCTATTAGTAGAAGTACATGAGTGAAACTCGGTGGGATTTGTTCGACGTGATGTGTCGTAAGAACTGTAGCCGGTGATGTTGGTCCTGACGTTAGACTGGCCAAAGATTTGAATAGTTTCTCCCTTCCGTTTAAATCTAGTGTCGAGGTTGGTTCATCGAGGAGTAGAAGCTTCGGATCTGTCATGAGTGCACGGGCAATTTGTACGCGTTGGCGTTCTCCAGAGGACAATGTACCAAATGTGCGGCTGGTAAGTTCACTACAGTGTAATTTGTCGAGCAGGACATCTGCTTTTCTGTGATCTTCAGAATTATAGACGTGCCAGTGTGGTGAGAGTGCCGCGTTTTTGGCAGTCATTACGACGTCAAGAGCACGGAGGTCAGGCCTAAGTAATTTTTCGAGTGCGGAGCTACAAAGACCGATGCGGGTACGAAGTTCCCGTACGTCGGTACGACCGAGACGATCTCCAAGGACGTCAACCGTGCCAGCAGTCGGGTGGGTGTAAAGTGAGGCTATTTGGAGTAGGGATGTCTTGCCGGACCCATTTTTTCCAAGAATCACCCAACTTTCATTCTGGCCGACGGTCCAGTTGATGTCTTCGAGGATTACGTCGTCGCTTCGTACAAGCCGGACCCCACGAAGCTTTAACGCAGGATGCCTGCTGGGCTTGTTCTCAGGAAAGTCGTTGCACGAATCCTTTAGAGGCCGGGCTAGACTCTGCTCAACGTTACTGGTTTTCTTGTTCGCCAAATATCCTCACGTGTATCTGTCTGAATTTTTTGATAATTTATACCCAGGGAAAATCTAAAGATTCAGTGCCGATCGAAAATCCCCTGTACCTCCGCAGGATCGGTGGTTTTGGTTAGAGCGAGCATGAGTAGGATACGGGCCTTCAGAGGATTAAGATGCTTGACGGCAACTATTTGGTGAGTGTCTTGAGTGGTGGGGCTGTGTGTAGGTGCGACGTGACTTCCTGTTGGATAAGTTTCGGCTATTACGATCCCTTTTTCACTTAAACCATGAAAAAAATCACGCTCGGACGGAGTTAGACTTGTAGCTGCGACGACTACCCCTTGTGCTCGAAGATCAGCGAGCCCATCTGAGCCCGCGTACGAGTAACTGATCCCCACTCTCGGTAATGTAGAAAGTTCTGTGACGTCAAACTCGCTGGTAGATGTATGTCTACGTACTGGCGAGTAAAAAAAGTCCACGCTTTCTGTCGTGACCACGCCGAGCATGCCCATTTCAATTTTGTCGAATCCTCCACTTCTCGGATACAGTTTTGTCGCATTTCTTGCTGAAAGGATTCTTTCGTCCATTACTACGAGTACACCTTTATCGATGGCTTTTGGGTCTGCCGCGACTCTTACTGCTGATAGTAGATTGAGAGGGCCATCAGGGCTGATACCTGTTGGTGGACGTTGTGCGCCAACAATGACGACGGGTTTTTCTGATCGAATACTTAGATGTAGGAAGAATGCCGTTTCCTCGAGTCTGTCCGTGCCGTGAGTGATGACGATGCCTGCCAGATCTGGTTTAGTAATGAATAGTTGGTTGAGACGTTTGGCGAGCGCTAACCAGTGGTTTGGAGTGATACTGGGACTACGGATGTTTGCGAACTGTTCTGTTTCCACAGTTGCATAGCGAGACAGGGTGGGTACTGAGTTCACAATGTCGTTAGCCGTTTTAGTGATTTCATAACGGCCGAGTGTGCCAGGTTCATCCTGTTGTCCGGCAATCGTTCCGCCGGTGGCCACAACAAGAACTTTTGTTAACTCTGATTGGTTCTGGCCGGCCAGGAGAGTGTTTGACGCTGTCAGTATGACGCACGCACAGAGAGAGACGAAGTGTTTCAAGTTCATGTAGTAGCTGTATGAGATGAATGAGAATTATCTTCATCGAAAGTTGGCCGTTTTTGGCCATAGAGTAGGGTTAAAAAACTCCTGAGCAATGTGGGTATTCTTTTGATATCTTCGAGAATCATATAACCAGAAGGTACCAGCATTAGAGTGATGAAAGTTGCGAACATCACTCCGAACGCTAGTGAGACCGCCATCGGGATCAAAAACTGTGCTTGCATGCTCTTTTCCGTCAATAGTGGAAGTAGACCCGCGAATGTTGTCAGAGAGGTTAAAAGGATGGGGCGAAACCTGGCCGCCCCGGCTTCTTTAACGGCCGCTTTGATGTTCGTATGTTTTTTTCGGTTTCGGTTAATGAAGTCCACCATCACAAGGCTATCATTCACCACGACACCTGTCAGAGCGACAATTCCGAACAGAGACATGATCGTGAGATTTATTCCCACTATGAGATGTCCCCACAATGCGCCAACGAGTCCGAATGGGATTGCACTCATTATGATTAGTGGCTGGAGATAGGATCGAAGCGGTATAGCAAGTAGGGCGTAGACTAGAATGATCGCCAATGTAAAGCCACGCTGCAGTCCGCCGAGCGCATCACGTTGCTCTGCTTGCTGGCCTTCAAAGCTGTAGGAGATGTCTGGGTATTGAGACAAGACTTCTGGAATAATGCGAGCGTTTAATTCTGCGATAACATCTCCTGCTTCTGTTACCGCAGCGTCAACATCCGCAGTAACAGAGATGGTTCTACGTCGGTCGACCCGCGTGATCGATGCGTACCCGTAACCGGATTCAACAGTTGCAACTTCTACAAATGGCACTTCATTCCCGGCTGGTGTACGGATTCGCATGCTTTCCAGGTCGCCTATGGAGCGACGTTCTGATTCTGGATAGCGAACCATGACGCGGATGTCATCCCGACCTCGTTGTATCCGTTGCGCTTCTTCACCATAGAAGGCCTGTCTTACTTGTCGTGCTAGGTCTGCGAGTGAGATTCCCCAGACTTCTGCGGCCTTTGTAATGCCGAGCTTAACTTCACGTTTGCCTTGTCTAAATGAGTCTGTAATTTCGTAAACACCTGTAATCTCACCCAGTCTGGTTTTAATCGTACTAGCTGCCTTCCGCAGTGCATCAAGATTCGTGCCGGTGAGTTGTATATTGACGTCGTCACCAGAGGAAAACAGTGATGACTTAAATCGCACCTCGACAGCATCTGGAATGGTTCCGACGGCGTCACGCCATCGTTCACGAAGGTTATCGGCACTGATGGTTCGTGTTTCCGCCCCTGTAAGTTCGATTGTTACTTCACCCAAGTGAGCGGCGGCGGCACCGGACGACCTTCCAGCGGCATTCTGTTGTTGGGCTTGGGAGAATGGTTGTTCTCCGATAGCGGCATAAAGGTGGCGGAACAAGAGTTGCCCAGATTCTGTGTCGATTTCGTGTTGAACCTGCTCGGCTCCTCGTTCCATCTGGCGAACTGCTTCCGAGGTTTTTTGTGCCGGTGTGCCCTGAGGCATCGTGACGGACCCTGCGAGAAAGTCAGATTCCACCGCAGGAAAGAATTCGAACCGGAGCCAGCTTCCAATAACTAGTCCGACCGTTACGATTAGTGCAGAAGTACCGACGGCCACTGTTAGATAACGCCATCGAAGGCAGAGTTCTAGCGATGGCCGATAGACTTTGTTCACAAAGAAGGTCAATGCCCTTGGCGCTGCACTTCGAAGTCGTTTCAGGGGACCAGTTTCATCCAGCGAGGGACGCGTCTTTATGAGCGAGAGATGTGCAGGAAGAATCAGAAGTGATTCGATTAGTGAAAATAGTAGACATGGAATAACGACGAGAGGGATCACGCGTATTACCTTGCCCATGGTGCCTTCTACGGCTACCAATGGCAGGAATGTGGCTACTGTTGTGAGTACTGCAAAAATTACAGGAACTGAAATCTCCCTGGTCCCTTCGATAGCCCCTCGCAGACTATCGTGATGGCGTTGTTGATGTGAGTGAATGTTTTCGCCGACAATGATCGCATCGTCGACGACAATGCCGAGTACAAGAATAAAAGCGAATAGAGAAATTACGTTAATCGACACGTTCAGTCCAGGCAAGAGCCATAGTGCGCCGAGGAATGAAATCGGAATTCCGAGACTCACCCAAAACGCCAACCGGAACTGGATAAAAATCGTGAGCGTAATAAACACTAAGATGAAACCTGTTATGCCATTACGCAGGAGTAATCCTAAGCGGTCATCTAGGATTTTTGCAGAATCACGCCAGGCGGTGAGAGTGATCCCTTCGGGAAGCAGGGGCTGGGTACGTGCAATATAAGTATTTACCTGGTTGGCAATGTCGAGCGCACTTTGATTGCCCGTTCGAAATACATCGACAAGGACTGTCGGCTTGTTATCGAACCTGCCGAACTGGTCTGTTTCCGCAAAACCATCTATAACTCGAGCGACTTCACCAAGGTGTAGGCGTGTGCCATCAGCACGTGTTAAGAGCACTAGGTTGTCATATTCTTCGCCTCGGTAAGCTTGCCCTTTTGTGCGGAGCAAAATTTCTCCGCTTTCAGTTCTTACGGATCCGCCAGGTAGATCGAGTGAAGACTGCCGTACGGCGTCCGCAACATAGTCAAATGTCAAGCCGTGCCGACGAAGGTTAGACTCAGAAATCTCAATCGAGATTTCGTAAGGTCTTGCGTTGGCGAGTTCTACTTGTGTGATTCCCTGAAGGGCATTGATTTCATCTCGCACTTGGTCGCCGAGATGGCGGAGTGTGCGTTCATCCGCGTCCCCCCAAATCGCAACGCTAATAACCTGTCGTCGGTTAGTAACTTCCCGAACTACTGGTTTTTCTGTTTCCTCAGGGAAGGTTTCGATCGCATCGACTCGGGCTTTGATGTCGTCGACGACACGTCCGAGTTCAGCGCCCAGTTCGAGCTCAACTGTGACTGTCCCGATGCCTTCACGAGCGGTCGAAGTGATTTTTTTGATGCCATCGAGACCCTGGATGGCTTCTTCGATTTTAATGCAGACACCTTCTTCGACTTCTTCTGGCGCGGCACCAAGATATGTGACTTGTACGTTCACTATATCTAAAGAAAACTCTGGAAACACTTCTTGCTTGAGGGTGAAAGCGGTTAATAGTCCACCTACGATAGTTAGGACCATTAGTAGATTGGCCGCTACGGAGTTTCTTGCGAACCAGTCGATAAGACCACGGCTCATGAGCTGTCTCCCTCGTCCGTCGTTCTTACTCGCATCCCATCACTTACGGCTTCTAGTAATGAAAGACAAATCGTCTCGTTTTCTGTAAGTCCTGCATCAACGATAATTGTCGTATCAGTTTTTCTAAGCAGAGTAACAGTTCGGAATCGAATGCGATTTTCTGAATCCACTACTAAAATTTGATCGTCACCACGGAGTGCTAAGCGTGGCAAAATCGCGACATCGCTGACCGTTTTACCAGCAATCTCAGCCTCTACGTACATTCCAACGGCTAGTGGTGGACGGTTAGAATCTTTTCCACGGGCATATGTTACTGTCCCGGCTATTCGGATCTATTTCGCCTTCTGTTCTGGTGATACGTCCTGTCCATACGTGTTCTTCTCCAGCGAATTTTGTTTTCAACGTTACAAGTGGACCTTCACGGTTGCCGCGGCTACCTCTGTAGTCAAGAGGAAGATCGACGTAGGCCAAATCATCACTGGTAAGGGGTAAGCGTATTTCGGCGTAGTCCACTGAGTAAATGGAAGCGACAACTGAGCCAGTCGTAACAAATTGACCAACGTCGACTTGCTTTTGTCTCACTCTTCCGGAATAAGGTGCGCGGATTTCTGTTCGGTCTAGATTCCGTCGAGATGTTGCGAGGTTCAACACCGCCGCGGCGACTGCGGCTTTTGCGTCAGCGAGTTGAGGTTCTCGTAGTGTCAGAGCATTGGCATTGCCGTTACCGAGTTGACTCCACTCTTTAAGAGCGACCACGGCTTCGGCTTCTTCCTCTGCGAGTCTAAGTTTAGTACGAGCGAGGTCGGCCTCGGCCTGAATTACACCTCTTTCGTAATCATAGGGATCGACTTCCAATAGTTTTGTTCCATTTTCAAAAAATCCACCAGAGGCAAAAGACGGGGAGACCCACATTACGCGACCTGATACTTCAGATATGAGTTGGCTTTCTGTGCGTGGGCTAACGGTGCCTTGACTCGTTACGGTTAAGGCTAGATCCTCGAGCGTGACTCGTTGGGTCCGAATGAGTGGAGGTAGGATTTCTGGCGACTGGGTTTCTACCGGCGGCTTAGCATTTATCATCGTTATAGCGATCATTCCGGCGATAGCTATTACGACGAGTGGAAGCGTAATTCTGAGCGCGATCAGGAGGTGACGATTCATATCTACGGCCTTCTATTTTGTGTCGGCTTCTACGTGCAGTTGTGGCTGTAACAGGGTTTCTAGTGTCTCGAAGCCTCCACCGAGTGCGAGATGTAGGTCTACACGGTTTTCTAGACGAAGACGCCGTTCTTGGATCATGGTGCTCTCGGCGGTGAACGCCCGGCGCTGTGCTTCGAGCACTGTGATGAAATCTTCGAGCCCTGATCTGTACCGTTCTTCAGCGAGGCGCTCGGCTGCACGTGATTGTTCTACTGCTGTTTGTAGAAACGTCTCTCTGTCGGCAAGGAAGTTTTCTGCTGCTAGGGTAGATTCAACCTCCGCATAGGCTGCGAGTGCTGTCTGTGCGTATCCTGCGATGGCCTCTTCAACTCTCGAAGCTGAGTGATCGACATTGGCCCGTAATCGTCCGCCTTGGAAAAGTGGTTGAACGAGCCCAGAAACGAGGGTCCAGACACTGAAGTTGTGATTTAGAAGATCTTTGAGCCCTTTTGTGGCAGTGCCGCCGCTCGCTGTGAGGCTCAAGCGAGGATAGAGTTCACGACGGGAGATATTGAGACGTTCGTTTAAAGCTGTGATCTGATGTTCTGCAGCTATTAAATCCGGACGGCGTCCAATTAACTCTGCTGGTAGTCCTCCAGGGATTGCTTTGGGTGGAGCTGGCAACTGGGTTGGTGTGGTGATGTTTAGTCCTGGATAGCGTCCCACGAGCACTTCGAGTTGGCGTGTTGCGGCATCAAGCTGCTGGCGCCGTGTTTCTAGCGCAGCTTCTGCGGATGCTAAATTTGCTAGTGACAAGCGAAGGTCGAGGGAGGGTCTAAGGCCCTGTTCGTAACGCTCACGCACTTGCGTGGTGGAGTGATGAAAACTTTTAACGGTCTGGTCGGCCAGTTTGACTTGTTGCGTGGCTTCGGCGATGGCGAACCATGTCTTCGCTGTCTGTCCGACGATTGATAGGTGGGCAGCACGTAAGGTAGCTATGGTTGCTTGTAGCTCGGCTAGTGCTGCACGCGTAGCCGAACGCAGTCGTCCCCATAAGTCAGCCTCCCATGTGGTATCGACCGACACGCCGAAAGATGTGAAGTGGCTCGTTAGCACACCATCTTGCCGTCCAGGAATAGGAAGACCAATAAAATTCTGTCGTCGTTTGGCTCCATTGAGTCCGATTGTGATCGTAGGGTAGAGATCGGCGCCGGCGAT
>CAZQMT010000049.1:0-265 GCA_964594555.1 uncultured Vicinamibacterales bacterium | reverse complement strand
AGCTGCTTGGTCAAGGCGAGCTGTAGCTGCTTGCAGGTCATAGTTGTGGGCGATAGCAGTCCCAATAACATCGGTTAATTCTGGATCGCCGAAGGTTGTCCACCACTCGGCGTTCACTTGGTCTGTCAGAATTGTTTTCCCTGTCCATTCTTTTGGTACTTCAAAGTTCTTGAGTGGAGAGATCGACTGAGGCCTTGTAGCACAGTTTGTACTGCCCAGTCCGGCAGAAATGATTAGGAGCAAGACGATGGAGGAAGATTGGATC
>CAZQMT010000048.1:9278-13839 GCA_964594555.1 uncultured Vicinamibacterales bacterium | reverse complement strand
ATCGGCCGGGGTCAGAAAGAAGCTGCGATGGCACTTGGACTCGGATACTGGCACACACAGTGCCTTATCCTATTGCCTCAGGCGCTGCGATTTATGGTTCCGGTATTCGTGAGTATGTTTATTGTCTTCTTAAAAGACACATCTCTGGTCATAGTAGTCGGATTATTCGATCTTCTTGGTACAGCAACACTCGTCTCTGGAAATCCTCAGTGGACTGGCGCTAAAATCGAAGCCTACCTATTCGTAGGAACATTGTATTTCCTGATGTGCTTCTCCATGTCGCAGTACAGCCGTCGACTGGAAATCAGGAGAACCTCATTATAACCTTACGTATTAATAAAAAGTCAGACGAGACCGTTATCCAATTCGAGCTTGTTTCAATATGGTTCGGTGAATTCAAGGCCCTTGATGATGTATACCTAGAAATTCATCGTGGTCAAGTTGTTGTAATCTGCGGACCGTCAGGCTCAGGGAAGTCGACTTTAATTCGAACAATCAATCGGATCGAGCCACATGATGAAGGGCGCCTGATCGTCGAAGGCACAGAATTAACATCAGATCTCAAGGACATTGAAAGCGTTCGAAAAAAAGTAGGGATGGTGTTCCAGCAATTCAACCTCTTCCCACATCTGACCGTACTCCAAAACATAACGTTAGGCCCAATCTGGGTAAGTCAAAAAAACCGAGAGGAAGCGCATCAGATCGCTGAGGTGCTACTAGAACGCGTAGGCATCAGAGACCAAGCCAATAAATATCCGACTGAATTGTCCGGAGGCCAGCAGCAAAGAGTTGGTATCTCTCGAGCCATCGCAATGCAGCCAACGATCATGTTGTTTGATGAACCCACTTCAGCTCTTGATCCGGAAATGATTAAAGAAGTTCTGGACGCGATGCGCGACCTCGCCCACCGCGGCATCACGATGGTGGTCGTAACCCACGAAATGGGATTCGCACGTGAGGTCGCCGACCAGATCATCTTCATGGATGAAGGGCACCTTGTAGAAACAGCTCCACCATCAGAATTCTTCAAAAATCCAAAAACTGATCGTACTAAAGCATTCTTGAGTCAAATACTGTCACACTAAAAAAGTGCACCTAAAATCTGAATCTCTGGAGCTCTAAATGTCTCATCGAACCAACATAAGAGAACAACTCGGACTTCGAGCAGTCATTAATGTGTCAGGCACAATGACCACGCTCGGGGCCTCTATCGTAGTCCCTGAGGCCATCGAAGCCATTTCGGCCATACTGCCAGAATTCGTCCAAGTTGATGAACTTCAACGAAAAGCCAGCGCCGTTATTGCACGCTTGACCAAGAGCGAAGCTGGTTATGTTACTGCATCAGCCTCGTCTGGGATTAGTACCACAGTGGCTGGCACTATGACCGGAACCAACTTGGCAAAAATTCATCAACTCCCAAGAACCGGAGACATGCGTACAGAAGTTTTGATCCAAATAGGACATATGGTCAGCTACGGAGCTCCCGTCGAACAGGCTATTCGTTTGACAGGTGCCACAGTCGTCCCTGTTGGAACAATGAACTTCTCTGACGTAGCAGAACTTGAAGGCTTGATCTCTGAACGAACCACAGCAGCAGTCTACGTCGTTTCACACCATACGGCACAATTCGGGCAAATTCCACTCGCCGACTTCGCTCGTATCTGCCATACATACAAGGTTCCAGTAATCGCAGACGTGGCGTCAGAGTACGACCTAACGGGATTTCTTTCTGATGGCGCAGACCTAGCTATCTACAGCGCCCATAAGTTTCTCGGTGGTCCTACGGCCGGAATCGTTGCTGGCCGAAAGGACCTCGTGCACGCAGCGTACCTTCAAAACATTGGCATCGGACGTGGAATGAAAGTAGGGAAGGAAGGCATCGTCGGCACGATTGCAGCTCTTGAAGCCTGGGAACAACGTGACCACAAAGGTATCCGCCAACGTGAACAAGAACACCTAGACCTTTGGTTAACAAAACTCAACGGCCGTGACGGCGTAGAAGCTACGACCATACCTGATCCGACTAACAATCCTCTCGAACGTCTTAAGGTCGTGATCGAGCCATCACGCGCTGGGGTGACAGCCTGGGAACTTGCAGACCGACTTGCGAATGGCACCCCTTCAATCATCGTTAGAAACCATGAAGCATCAAGAGGCCTTTTCTATCTAGACCCTTGTAACCTACACAATGGAGAGGCGAAAATCGTAGCAGAGCGCTTAATCTTGCTCTTAGATGAAGCGAAACGCTCATCAAAAACAGACCAAGAAAGTTTCTCAGAATTTAAAACACGGCAGACAGCACATCAGAAAGATTGGCCGAGCTAGAAAAGTATTTCCATCGTCCAGAACGGGAAATTCTAAGCATTGCTCATAAAACCACGCACACATTCTCAATTACGAGCGCGTCTGATCTCATCCATCGCATCGTCAAGAACTTTCACATGTGTGGGCAACTCACCTCTCTATTCACGCGCAACAAGCTTGCACGCTGCATCCATATTTTTTATTCCAATACCTGTTACAACTCACAGCACTGTGTCACCAGACGACAACGAACCATCTTGTGCAGCCTGCAGAAGACCGGCAAAAGCTGTAATGCCTTGTGGCTCCGCAAAAATTCCCTCACTCATGGCAAGATCAGTTTGTGCTATTTGTATTAACTCATTATCAATTTGACGGAGTGTTCCATCCGATTCCTGGATAGACTGCCAAGCCCAATTACCATCAAGTGGCCTGAAGTATAAAGTCGGATCAAACTCTGGGTCGTTCAGCCTGTCGATCGGCACGTGTCCCTCACTCATTTGAGAACCCTCCATACGAGGCAATCGATCCACCAACCCTAGCTCAAATAGCTCTCGAAATCCCTTCCAGGTTGATCCCATTAAGCCGCCGCCACCAACAGGTCCAAAAAATCGATCTGGCACACATTCAAGCTCTGCTACCACCTCGAAAGCGAGTGTCTTCGCACCCTCAACCATATAAGGATTCACGGGTCTTGCCGAAATCATAGGAACCATACCAAGATCCACACAAAATTCCCGCATCCCAGTAAAAATCGCGTGGTTCAAAACACTGTTCTCTTTCGTAGAGGGTGGAGTTAGAAACAACCTCGCACCATAGACTTGAATCTGTAACCGCTTGGCTTCAGCAGTACTACTCGGCACCCACACGTAGGCTTGACAACCTGCTTTAGCAGCGTAAGCGGAAAGGGCTACTCCTACATTCCCAGATGAGGCCGTACCGAAACGACTACGTCCCCACTCCTGCGCCTTTGAAATCGCCAGAGAAACCTGACGATCTTTAAAAGATCCCGTCGGATTGCATGATTCTAGTTTGAGATAAACTGAACTAACACCAAGCCGACGCGCTAATGCTGGTGCTTCCACCAAGGGAGTATTGCCTTCACCAAGCGTCACGATGCGATTGGGCTCTACCGTCGGTAGTAGCGACGCGAAACGCCGCCATAAGCTACCGGGCGACCGCCACGTTCGCTTAAAGATTTCAGCTTTCCGAATGGCCTCATAGTCGTACTGAATGGTTAACTCTCCACCACATGAAGGACAGCGGTACAATTCACCTAATGTGTGTTGAGATGCACAACTTTCACATACAAGGACGGGACTTTGAGGCTCTCCGTGGAATCGGTTGTTTTGAGACATCCCTGCACTCACGATCTCAGTCAACTGAACAAGCTTTCTAAAAGGTACCACAGCTTCGTTCTGTTAACACACATTTCACCAATCATTGAAACGTAAGATCAGCAAGGATTTCGAAAATCTATCCCAAAAAGATCTCCAGGCGGTTTTAGAAATTCTTAAGAGAACGAAGACCGACCTTCCAAAATATTGGAAATAGTCCTGGAATGGCTCTTCGGAGTTAACGGGGTCTGCTCACGAATATGAAACCGCCACCTCCCGGTTTAAGGAATGGCAATATTTTCAGCCTCCCTCGATTGTGACCCACAGACACCGACCGACCAGCGACTATTCCGATCGTTGCACCAAACAAAACATCACTAAGGTAGTGTTTCCTTTCCTGTACACGCGAAGCAGCCACATAGGCCGACACCGCATAAGCTGGGACGCCAACTTTCCAACCAAAATGACGCTCCAATACAGCTGCAGAGGCGAAAGCCGCTGAAGTGTGGCCGGACGGAAATGACAACTTATGACCATTCGGTCGAATTCGACGAACAGAATGCTTCAAGGCATGAGTCAACAAACCACTAATCATGTGTGCCTGCAACAAATCTGCACCAATGTGTGCTACCGGCGACTTCTTCATAAGACGACCAATAACATACGTTGCCAAGGAACCTCCAACCTGGAGCGGAGTACTTCCGAGCTCACTGCCTAGTTCGAATTTTTCTTCAACCAAACCTTGAGATCCTGACTCTTTCATGCTCTTATCGTGGAGATGCCCTAACAAAGTCACACCACCACCTACTGCGAATAGCTGTATATGTCTACGTGAAACAACTTGCTTAAAGTCTTCACCGATCTCGGTAAATAATTCAAAAACCCCAGGGACCGCCCCAGACCTTTGTAGTTCCTGAGCCTCT
>CAZQMT010000048.1:6584-9268 GCA_964594555.1 uncultured Vicinamibacterales bacterium | reverse complement strand
GGGCTCCTTAGATCTTCTGATGATCTTTGGCAAGCTTGGCAACTAACAAACTCTTCCTCCCAAAATCTCCTCTAGTCAAATCAAGCAAGAACAAGTGGACACTCGACATCGAAAACGCCTTTAAAGACTCGCGGGATACGCATCCAGTTACTCCGGGGCGAGAATACATTCAATTAGACGAAACGCAAGTTTCAGTAAATTTTATTTGTAATTATTCAACTTGTTGTTCTTCATCCCATAGCCGACTAAAATCTCATAGGTAGAGATGAAATTTCCACGTATATTAACACTCAGCTTCGTAAACCTTTCAATGCGACAACCGCTCATCCATATAGCTTCAGCTCTGGCACTTTATCTTATGTTCCCAGCTGGAGCGACAGCACAAACCAACACCGGTCAACTATCTATCACAGTGGTCCCTTCCAGCAACATCCAATCCACTGTCACAGTCTCTGCTCAACGAGGGATCGGAATCATTAGACAGGCCCAGACCAACAAACAGGGGATCGTTTTGTTCCTTGGGCTTGAACAAGGCCCCCACGAAATTCGCATTGATCACCCAAAATACCAACCGGTAGTGGCTAAGGTTTCAATCGAACCTGGTGAGAATCTGTTACTTAAAGCCACCCTAATTCTACGCTCCACCATTGACGAAACTTCCCGTCTATCTGTGACAGCACGTCATTCTTTTCGACTACACACTCATTTCTCATCAGATCAATTGCGCATGTTCCCAGCATCAGGCACCATGTGGTCGCTCATCGAAACTGCAGCCCCTCTAACATTTGTTGACCAGCTAGACACAGGAGGCGTTCGTACCGGTCACCCTCCGGTCATTGGAAGTCGAGGAAGTTCATGGACCCAAACTTCATTCCAAATCAACGGCCTTGATATTACAGATCAAACACAGGGTGGCTCGCCTTTGGCCTATCCAGATACAACAGCATTCGGTGCGATGACTGTCCTGTCTGGATTAATGCCCATTGAACAAGATGCACCTGGCACTGTCGTCACACTATTCTCGAAGCGTCCTCAAGAAACTTTTCACGGTAGCGCACAGGCATCTATATCGCCTAACTTTCTCCAAAGTAAGGATTCGATGTGGGACGAAACATGGACTCAATTTCGCGGAAACCTTATTCAAGTCCAACCAATCGCACGACTTAACTCGTGGCGAGATGGCAGTGTCGGAATCGGCGGCTCGTTGGGAGTTTCACGTTCCGCAGGCTTTTTGTCAGGCAGGACCACCCAAGCGAAAACGACCGGACGATACACACAAGTCCCCCTACTCTCTAGCGTCTCATCAATCTTTGGACACGCAACATTGTTACCAACAACACATGATGAGATCAGGCTTACTGTCGCAGGACAACAGGTCCAACGTCCTTTTGCTGGCCGAACAAGACTCGTTAATCGTGGCACAACTGAGACGAATAGATTTATTCAGTTGCAGTCTAGCTGGGGACGAGTACAGAAAAATGGAATGACCTGGTCAATCGCATCTGGGATGCAACATGGACAATTCCAACCCGATCTAACCGACATGCAGGCCGGAACCGTTGAACGCTTACGTGACGGCTACATACCAGCTATAGCCTTTAAGACAAAAGGATCTCGCTGGCGGTGGACAAGCAGAGCTCACGTCCAGTCTATGCTACCTACGGTCGGCAGAATCAGTCATAGTGCACGATTCGGTATAAACCTGACACAAAATGGTGTCTCCCAGACCGGACTTGACATAGGGCCAACGGCAGAAAAGATCAATGGCATTCCGGCACGCCTGTGGGATTACGGGTATCCTGGAGCCGGTACAGAATGGAGCCAAACCGCTCTTGGACTTTATGCTGCACACCATATCGAAATTGCCGATCGATTATTAATCGAAGCAGGTGTGCGCTTCGATACTACTGATGGTTCCGCGCTAGGTTCATCTCAAAACATTAGATGGAGAAATGTCTCGGCAAGTCTCTCGAGTCGATTGAATTTTCAGAATGGCAAAACCTCCATCATTACTGGCTATCGGAAATACCAATACCGACTTGCACTTCAGCATCTAGCCTTCGGCGACGTAAACGGACCCCAAGGAGCCGTATACCGGTGGAAAGACTCAAACGGCGATGGAGCTTATCAAGCCAACGAACAAGGCTCACTCATCGCATACGTCGGACCAGGTGGATCTGCTGAACGTTCGACGATCGACACACAACTAAAGCAACCTTATACAGACGAACTCATTATTGGATTCGAAACACGGTGGCCTGGTTCGTGGCTAGTCCGATTTATTGGAACAACTCGGAGTGACCGGCAATTTCTTGCCAGTATGAACGTCGGTGTTCCAAACTCACAATACACAGTTAGCTTCATTCCCGATACAGGCGTAGACCTACTAGCACCACCTGACAATCAGCATGTTCCCGTCTACAACAGACGCCCTGAAAGCTTTGGGCAAGACCGCCTACTTCTAACGAATTCAAACATCGGTGCCAATTACAAGGGCCTTGAACTTACGATTGAGACCCCAAGATTAAAACGCCTCCAACTACTCTTTGCAGGCACCGCTTCTACAGGATCAAGCCCAGCAGCCAACCGTGGATTTCAATTTTTTGAGAATGACCACGGTACAGTCGGCGAACTATTCGAAAACCCAAATTCCCATACTTTTCCGTCTGGTCGTGCATTCATCG
>CAZQMT010000048.1:0-6574 GCA_964594555.1 uncultured Vicinamibacterales bacterium | reverse complement strand
AGAACTTAATCAGGGGCCGGAACTTATTAGAGCTGCTGACAACGGTCTCCAACGCTTTACCCTCGCGTTTACACTCGATGTGCGTCTCGAAAAAGCACTCAAATTTGGCAACCGTCGTTTCGTCACGCAGCTAGACGTATTTAACCTCTGGGATACTACGCACGAAGTAGAAGAAGATGTTGCAACAGGGCCAACATTTCGTGTGCCGACTGTGGTACAACCACCTCGGGCAATTCGATTAACAGGTCGCTTCGAGTTTTAGCAGCGAACCAAAAGAGTCTCTGTTTGCAGCAACTCGTATAAACCAACATCAAACCCACTAGCCAGGCTTGAAAATTGTCTAAGGTCAGCGTTTTTTATTTCTCAACAAAGGTAGAGCGGGAGGGCTCCATTCACTCAGCTCTCTCCCCTTCCAATCCCAAGAAGCCACACCGCTCTTGAGCTTGAGCCAAGATTCTTGAGCCCGACGAGCTAGTTCGTCTTCATCGACACCTACAACTTGACCATCGGAAACTACTAAACGACCATCCACAATAACAGTGTCACAATCCCTACCCGTGGCTGTGTGAACAAATGTTCTTATAGGATCGTCAATCGGGCCAGTTTCCAGACTGTTCAGATTAAACACACTAATATCAGCTATTGCCCCAGGAACGAGTCTACCAAGATCTTCCCTGCCCAGTGCTTTGGCTCCACCGACAGTTGCCGCATTGTAGATATCCGCTGTACTACCAACCGCCCTATCTCTATTTATAACTTTATCGATGAGAGCCGTGAGCCTCATCTCCTCATTAATAATGGGAGGGAAAGTGTCAGTCCCTATGCCGACGTTAATCCCAGCATCAATGTATCGACTAAAAGACTCCATAGACACACCTTCTCTGGCAATCACTAACGGACAGTGACAGAGCGACGTGCCACTATCGGCCAAAATCTGTAAATCATCGCCCGATGCTTCATCGGTCGAACTGTGACCAGCAATATAGACAGCGTGGGTTAAACATACATTGGGACCAAGAAATTCAATATCCCTAAGCCACTCCACCATCGTACGATTCGGGTTACGAGACTTGAATTCAAGATACTCCTGAAGGTACTCAGAAAAATGGGACCGTACGTGCAAACCACCGAACGCTCGAGCCTGCTTAATCGTTTCCTTTAGTAAATCGTCCGAGCATCGATCTGTACGCGCGGGAAAAAGAAATCCCGTCACACAATTAGACTTAGACCTAAGAAATTTAATAAATTCAATCGCACTATCTAAACCTTCTTGGGCCTTTTTCCGATCCCATAAAATACCGGTCTCCCCAGAAGTTTCCGTATAGGGGCATGCCTCCTGATAGTAATGCGCCAGCCAAGCCCGCGCACCCATTCGCTCAGACGCTTCGGCGAGAGCATACGGGATTTGATTGGACTCTTCCCATCGCTTAGTTACACTTGATGTCACCGCTGCGAACGTTGTCGTTCCATTTTTGAGTAGAGTGGCAACTGCAAAGTCAGCACTAGTGCGAAAATCTTGATCTGTCCAAAATGATGGCGCGTCTAGACCAGTGACATAGTCTTTAGGTTTCGAAAAAAAATCTCTCCGAGAAGCATCTATTTTCAAAAGCTGTAAATCTAGATTCGCGATACAGTGTAGATTGATCAGTCCTGGTGATACGAACTTTCCTGTCGCGTCTATGATGACATCTGCTCTCGGACAAGTAGATTCATCTTGAAAACCAACAAATACGATCTTATTTCCCTCAAATACAAGCGTGCCGCCTTCCAAAACGCAGGGCTGCCCGTTAAGCCAGGCTACAACCCATCCCCCCCTAATCGCTGTTAGCACTGCCGTATTCGTTTTAAAAGATTATTGTCGCGTTACTTCGATGGCGTAGAGTTTTCGTTCACTTCTGATATACCAACGTCCTCTTACTGCTGCAGGTGATGCAACTATCCTTTCGCCAATTGAACTTTGAGCAAGTATCTTGTGCTCTGGTCCAGCCTGAATAACAAAGAAATCTCCATCTTCACCAGCGATAAGGATCTTATCCTCCCAGGCAACGGGAGAAGCACGAACAAACGTTGGGATTGGAATTCTTCCACCTTCATAAACGACTTTCCCAGTATCCGGCTCAATACATGTGAGAATCCCCTTATCAGAAACAAGATAGAGGTAGCCACGATACAGTAGAGGCGAGGGCGTGTAACCCGTTCCTTTTCGGTATTCCCATACTGTATCGACTCGAGTTGACTGTTCGACATTCGTAGGAATCGAGACTGCTTTCGTGACTTTATCCGGATAACCTGATACTGCGAAAACCATACGCTCGTTCGCAACAGCAGTTGGGACACCATTCCCTAAAAATCCAGGACTACGCCAACGTTCTTTTCCTGTAACTGGATCGTAAGCAACGATGTTGTGATAGCTGGTGGTCACAATATCCATACGACCGCCTATCTCAATCATGATTGGACTACTATAATCGACCCGTTCTTCTCGAATCGTATTCCAAACTTCTCGACCTGTGCTCTTATCCAGAGCAATAAGCCTCGAACCACTCCCGTCGTTTTGGTCGATCTGAAGGATAAGAAGGTCCTTAAACAATAGCGGCGAAGTACCATGACCATGTCCCCAGGTCGCGACATCACCGACATCAAACTTCCACGAAAGATTGCCATTAAAATCAAACGCGTATAGACCTTGGGAGCCAAAATAAGCGTAAACTTTTTCCCCGTCCGTAACCGTAGTAGGAGTCGCATACGTGTTTCGACTATGCCTATTGTCGAACACTCCCCCATCATAAACAGTGCGTGCCCACCTAGTTTTCCCAGTGTCGGCATCAAGCGCTAGCACCTTGAGCGTGTGGCGACGATCAGCGCTTTGCGCTGACGGATGCCGATAGATTGTTCCTTCTCGAAGGTGTTTCGGTGCACTCGCACCTGGAAGAATATCTCCTTCAATATCTGTCGTTAAAAATATGTAGTCGTCCCACACAACAGGAGAAGAATGTCCACGCCCTTCAATAGCTACCTTCCAGAGGACATTTTTTGTATCACTCCACTCAAGAGGGAGATCGATTTCACTTGAAACACCGTTACGTTCAGGGCCACGCCATTGAGGCCACTGATTCGTCTGGGCCAGTAAGACGCTTCGGCCGAACAACAATGTCACTAGAACCACATGTAGTAAGAACCTAACAACCATTGAATCTCTCACTATTCTACAAGCACACAACCCCATGAACCCCCGGATGAAAGTGGCACATAGACCAATAAGACGCTTACAACAAGGCTCCCTCAGAAGTTCATCCAAACAAGAGATTAATGATAAAAACAGCGGCCAAGATTCCGGCCACATCTGCCATCAAACAAGCAGGAAGAGCATGACGCGTATTTAAAATTCCAACGGCGCCAAAGTACACAGCCAGAGTATAGAACGTCGTCTCAGTACTGCCCTGAAACGTGCTTACCATATAACCAATTAGAGAATCAGCACCATGTGTATTCATAATCTCCGCCATAATACCGAAAGCTCCAGATCCAGAAAGAGGGCGAAGAATCGCCATCGGCAATGCTTCGGCAGGCATCCTAATAAAATCAGTGACCGGACCGACAATATGGACCAAAAACTCGATTCCTCCAGCGGCACGGAACATTCCAATGGCCACCAATATGGCGACGAGGTACGGGATTATTCTCAGCGCTACCTCGAATCCCTGTTTAGCACCGGCGATTAAGGACTCATAAACACGCACACCTCTCGACCATCCGTATAACACGAGACCAGCAATAAGAGCAGGAAGCATCCAATACGACATCATTCCTCGAATCACATCGAGCATTGAGCTATCGAAAGGACTCGTTACAAGATGACGGACGAAGAACACGAAGAACACCACCCAAAACGCCACTACCGCCAACCTTCGACTCAACGGAGGCGTAGGCGTCGGTGTCTTAACGAGCGACACATCGGATCCATCCTTTTCACCTTGAGACATTCTGCTCTTAAGATCATCGTCTCCTGTTAACTGCGGTGACAAAACTTGAGGCTCAGTTCTTCTGTAGAAAGGCATCCGGGAAAGCATGGTCGCCATCAGTACACCAACGACAGTGGCACAGCCACTTGCGAACCATGTCGAAAGCAAAATACCTGCAGCATCCTGAGACCCCAAAGACGCTCTGAGACCAATTACCCCTGAAGGAAGGATGGCGAGCCCAGCAGTATTAATCGCAAGGAATAAGACCATCGCATTCGTGGCCGTACCCTTACTTCCATTTAGCTTGTCAAGCTCCTCAATAGCGCGAATACCGAATGGCGTGGCAGCATTTCCAAGACCAAGCATGTTGCTAGAAATATTCAGAATCATGGCACTCATCGCCGGATGATCGACTGGAACGGTCGGAAATAAGCGTTGCATAATCGGCCCTATCGCCCTGGCAATTTTCCGAAGTAAACCACCATCTTCCGCCACGCGCATCAGCCCAAGAAAGAAAGCCATCACACCGACAAGTCCAATAGCCAGCGTAACGGCATCACCAGCAGAATCGAGAACCGCGGCCGTCACCTCTTCCATGCGCCCCATAGAAGCACCGAGTAATATTGAGGCGATAACGACAAAAACGAATAGTCCGTTCAGCATAAGATTTTCAGTTTCGTGCAGTTCTATCCCTTCAGAAACGCATTAACCAGCTCCCGTTCTAGCATTTTATGTGATGTGAAGCAACGGTGCGAGTAGTGAAAATAAGTCCACAAAAGATGCTAAAGTGAGCATCCGAACTTCATATGTCTTTCACATAAGACCTCTCTTGGAGGAAACTATGCACCGGCTAGCAACAGTTAGCGTATTAGCGATAACACTCTTCACGCAGGTTATTCCAGTTTCTGGACAGGCCAACAGTTATGACGTCGTGCTTTCAGGAGGCCGCGTTATGGACCCGGAGACTGGTCTCGACGCCATTCTAAATGTTGGTATTCGCGGCGATCGTATTGTCGAAATCTCAGACTTACCCTTAACAGGGACGACTGTCGTAGACGTATCTAAGCTCGTTGTAGCCCCTGGATTTATCGATCCTCATGCTCATGGTCAAACAAACGAAGCTAACGAATATCAGATGCATGACGGTGTCACGACGGCACTCGAATTGGAATCAGGGCGTCTCTTTATTCGTGAATGGCTCGACTCTCGCACCGACAATGCCCGTATCAACTACGGCGCCACAATTCGTCACAGTGAATTACGCTGGTTGGCCATGGAAAAACATGCAGAGCTTGCAAGCAAAATTCGACAACTGGTCGACAGCTTAGGATTCGACCACCCGAAAGTCAGAGAACTCTTAGCAGAAGGATTCAACGCCCGTTACGAATCACTAGATTCTTCCGAACTCGAGACTATGAGCGAAGGGCTCTCTGAAGAATTAACGGGCGGTGCTTTGGGCATCGGCGTTCCCGTTGGGTACTATCCAGGAGCTACGAGGGAAGAATTATTTCGAGTTTTTGAATTCGCATCAAAAACGAAGACTCCTGTTTATACTCATGTCAGAGATCCAAACATAGCCGCTGTTCAAGAAGCCATCGCGAACGCGGTCACCACAGGTGCCTCCGTACATATCGTCCACCTCAACAGTATGGCCCTTGGGAGAATCAACGTTGCGCTTGACATGATCGGAGCCGCACAGCAAAAGGGTTTTGATATTACGACCGAGATCTATCCCTACACAGCGGCTTCGACTAGCCTCCAATCGACATTATTTGATGAGGGCTGGCAAAATGTGTGGGACATGGATTACAGCGACATCCAATGGGAAGAGACGGGAGAACGCCTAACCGAAGAAACATTTAAAGAATATCGTAAACAAGGAGGCACAGTCATCTTACATATGATGAAGGAGCCATGGATCGAACAAGGACTAAAAGCTCCATTTGTCATGATCGGCTCTGACGGCATGCCGTACCACCCGAAGGCACATCCACGGTCGGCCGGAACCTACGCCAGAATCCTTGGTCGTTACGTGAGAGAGCGCAGTACTCTTAGCCTAATGAAGGCACTCGAAAAGATGACCCTTATGCCTGCTCAGCGCCTAGACGCGATGTCCCCTTCAATGCGTCTGAAGGGTCGCTTACAGGTCGGGTGCGACGCAGATATTACAATTTTTGATCCTGATACGATCATCGACACAGCAACATTCGAAGACGATCTGTCCTTCTCTAAGGGGGTGCATCATGTGCTAGTGAACGGCACATTCGTCGTGCGAGACGGTCAGACCGTGGCTGATGTCTACCCAGGACGAGCCATTTTGGGAAAATATCGACAGTGAATGTCAGCTACTTGTTTTTGCGCGAGGCTTACAGTTCCACTATCTCGAAATATGCATAGCATACGTAATCTAAACCACATTCGGCCTAGAATGGAGCGGCTATGAAACTTGATTCACGTCGCGGTATCACCATCCAAATCACAATCTTGGCAGGTCTTCTGTTAACACCAGGGTTCACGAACACAACCTTGGCACAGACAGAAGGTCGTGTCGAAGTTGAAGAGGACAGTTTGGGAGTACTCGGTCGTCAACTTAAGTCATTTTCTCCAAAAAT
>CAZQMT010000047.1:0-14128 GCA_964594555.1 uncultured Vicinamibacterales bacterium | reverse complement strand
CTACAACACGCGCCAGATGTTCGGATTTGAAAGTGGCTAGGGCTGAACTAGCTATTCCGGCCCTTTGTAAAAAAGCTCGACGTGTCCACATCGGAGATCTCCTACGGGTATGTGTTTGTTTAGAATTGATTTTGTTGAGTCGGTCCACACTGATGTTAGAAGGAACATGCCTCTCGAGAGTTTTTTGCCTTTCGCACAGTATAACGTAAAAAATTTCACAAGAAGGTTCAGTGAAATGGGTTTCGCTTGCTCTTTTGTTCGTGGTTTCAGTAGGCTGTGCTTGTGGGTTTTGTTGGGATTGACGAGTTAACCTCTAATTTTTGAGCTCGGGGGTCGAATGTCTCCGAAAAAAGATGAAGTTTTGGTAGGTCGTTCTTGTGAATCTGAAGAGGCGAGTGATTCATCAGGCCTCAGTGTCAGTCGCAGGGACTTTTTTAAAACTGTCAGCATTGCTGGTATCGCGACAGGGGTTATTTCTCCTGGTGCAACCCGTGCGCAGGAGGGGGTTCGAGCCGTTGGCCCTAATGGTGTGCCCGTCCAACTGATGATCAACGGTCAGCGTCATAAATTGACAATTGAGCCTCGGGTGACCCTACTTGATGCTGCACGTAATCAACTCGATATTACGGGAGCAAAACGTGTTTGCGATCGTGGAAGCTGTGGCGCATGCACAATGATGGTTGATGGTCGTGCGGTGTACTCGTGTTCCACGCTTGCGATCGAAGTACAGGGTAAGGAGATTCGAACTGTTGAAGGGCTTGCGAATGCGGATGGTTTACACCCGGTTCAGCAGGCTTTCTGTGATGCGGACGGGCTGATGTGCGGGTTCTGCACGCCTGGTTATGTTGTTGCCGCAGTGTCGATGCTCGAAAAAACCCCTAATCCACCACCAGAGGAGGCGCGGGTCGGACTGGACGGCAACATCTGTCGTTGTGGTACTTACGCCCGCGTTCTAGAGGCGACGCTGAAGGCACAGGGGGTGCGCCGTGGGTGATAAGCATCAAGTTCCGGAAGTTAAGAGTCCAGCAACGATCGAAGCTGGTGCGGCGTATTCGTGGCCTGAAACTCCTATCCTGATCGGTTCTCGCGTTAAACGGGTGGATGGTCCGGATAAAGTGCAGGGTAAGGCAAAGTACTCCTATGATGTTAATCGTCCAGGGATGCTCTATGGTCGAATTCTGCGATCCCCTTACGCGCATGCCAGAATTGTGTCGATCGACTTCTCAGATGCGAAGCGCGCACCTGGGGTAAGAGCTACACTGGCTATTCTTGAACCTGGCCAGCGTGCGATGTATCAGGGTGATGAAGTTGCTGCCTTGGCCGCGACAACTGAAGAGCTTGCAGCTGATGCTTTACGTTTAGTCCGTGTGAAATATGAAGTTCTGCCCCATCTAGCTACTATTGCGCAAGCGATGGATCCAATTGCGCCTCCAATCTTCGAAGGAGGTAACGTGAGGCGGGGTAATGCTGAAGAAGAGGGCGACCTTGAAGCTGGTTTTGCAGCGGCGGCTCACACGGTTGAGCAGAGCTACTCTACACAAGTCGAAACACATCAGTCCCTTGAGACACACGGGTGTGTCTGCGAATGGGAGGGTGGGAAGCTAACGGCTTGGGCGTCGACTCAGGCAGTTCATGGTACGCGCGAGGGTTTCGCAAAGGCTCTCGAAATTCCACAATCTGACGTCCGAGTGATAACCCAGTACATGGGCGGTGGATTTGGTAGCAAATTTGGGCCGGACATCCAAGGTATTACCTGTGCCAAGTTGGCCAAACAGGCTAATGCGGCGGTCAAGATGATGCTTGATCGGAAAGAAGAGCAACTGGCAACGGGGAATCGGCCGTCAGCCTTTGCCAATATCAAAGCTGGTGTCACTGCCGATGGCACGCTGACAGCGTTCGATGCTGAGACCTGGGGTACTGGCGGAGCGGGCCGTGGAGCTGGTTTCCCGTTACCCTACATTTATCAGTTTCCCAACCGCCGTCGTGTTCACGCCGATGTCTATACCAACGCGGGTCCCCAAAGGGCTATGCGGGCTCCAGGACATCCCCAAGGCTGTTTTATCACTGAGCTTTTGATGGATGAGCTGGCAGATCAGATCCAGATGGATCCAGTTGAATTTCGACTTAAAAACCTTCCACCGAAGGCACCGAATGCTATGTGGGCAGACTATTTTCCTGAAGCCGCACAAAAATTTGGCTGGAGCAAACGTCACCCAACGGGCGATTCTACACCTGGGCCCATCAAGACTGGTTTTGGCTGCGCTGCGAATCGGTGGGGTGGAGGTGGCCGAGGTTCACAGGCACGCTGTGAGATCCACCCAGATGGAGGGGTGGTCATGCGCTGCGGAACCCAGGATATTGGTACTGGTATCCGCACGATTGTTCAGATGATAACAGCAGAGACTCTCGGGATTCCTTTTGAAGCTGTCATTCCGGAGATTGGAGACAGCGTGCACCCGTTTAGTGGTGGAAGTGGTGGAAGTACAACCTCACCATCTGTATCACCGGCAATCCGTATCACGGCCGAGAAGGCGCGTGCAGAATTCGCTGATCGGTTAGCGTCAGAATTAGGTGTGGACTCCACGAGTATTGTTGTCCGTGACGGCCGTGTTCTGATTGGGGAAGATACTTCCAAAACGATGAGTTGGAAGGAAGCTTGTCAGCGGCTTGGTACTGAACCTGTCTCGGTTGATGGCAAGTGGGAGCGGGGTCTTTCGTCTAGCGGATCGAGCGGTGTGCAGCTTGCTGAGGTTGAAGTTGATATCGAAACGGGTGTTACCAAGGTCAAACGGATTACTATTGTGCAAGATTGTGGTCTTGTACTCGATCCATTGACCGCCGAGAGCCAGGTTTATGGTGGTGTCATTATGGGTATTGGTTTTGCCCTTTACGAAAATCGGATCATGGATCGCAACACAGGACAAATGGTGAATCCAAACATGGAGTGGTACTTGCTTCCAGGGATGTCCGATGTACCAGAGATTGATATCACAGAGGTGAATCAACCAGAACGAGGTGTGGTCGGTCTCGGGGAGCCGCCAACCATTGCGACAGCTGCTGCCATAGGTAACGCTGTGGCCAATGCCACTGGCGTTCGGGTGAGAAGTCTCCCAATTACGCCGGATAAAGTACTCGAGTCGTTAGATCAGCTTTTCTAGGTTGTATAAGAGTAGGTAGGAGGGATGTAGTGAAAGCGTTTGCATATATCGACGCCAGTAACGAACAGGAAGCTCTTAGTGTTCTCGGAACTGAGCGAGGGAAGACTCTTCCCTTGGCTGGGGGTATGGACATTTTGGGCCTTATGAAGGATTACGTCCTTCAGCCTGACCAATTGGTGAATGTTAAAAACCTGGATAGAGCCATCAGTAATTCTGCTGCCGGTGTGAGTTTTGGTGCAGCCGTGCGGTTAATTGACATTATCGAACACGCCGATATCGCCAGATTATATCCGGCGCTGGTTTATGCGGCACTCGAAGTGGGCACGCCTCAAATTAGAAATGCGGCAACTCTTGGGGGCAATATTAATCAGCGTCCACGCTGCTGGTATTTTCGCAACGAAGAATTCAGCTGTCTGAAGAAGGGCGGAGCTGAGTGCTACGCAGTCAATGGCGAGAATCAATATCATGCGATCTTTGGTGAAGGCCCTTGTCACATCGTTCACCCCTCAGCCTTGGCGGTGCCCATTATGGCTCTGGGTGGGCGGTTCCGTGTGAGTGGTCCATCTGGAGAGCGAGAGGTTGTCGCTGATGACTTTTTCGTTATGCCTGATCGAAATATGTGGGCAGAAAACATTCTTGAGCCCAATGAGCTCTTAACGCATGTGATACTTCCTGCGGAGGAAAATCAGCACAATGCCTCTTATGAGGTTCGCTTTAAACAATCACATGACTGGCCCTTGTGTTTAGCGTCCGTTGCTCTAACGATGGAGGGTGACAACGTTAAGTCAGCACGTGTTGTAATGGGGGCCGTTGCCCCGGTACCATGGCGCTCACACTCAGCCGAGGAAGTGCTGGTGGGGCAACCAATCACTGAGGAATTGGCAGCCAGGGCAGCCGAAGCTGCTCTTAGTGATGCTAAGCCGATGAGTCAGAATGCCTATAAAATACAGATAGCACGTACGACTGTGCGACGAGCCATTCTCAAGGCGGCAGGGATGCTGAACTCTTAATTATCGGGTTATTTGTGTGCAGTTGTTCGATGTAGGTTTGATAGTGATCGCAATCTGGAGTTGTTCATGGACCACCCCACACCAAAATCACGTTTAGTCGACGGGTCACACTGTACTAGTCTTCGTCATAAGGGGATGTACGTAATGTCTGAACCTGACGTGGATGAAAGACTCTTCTACGATAAATTCGATGCAACTGCCTATTGGTGCACCTGCACGCAAAAGGCATGGGGGCCTGACGGTAAACCCGTGACGGCTGACACTTGTAGACCGGGACGAGAGTGCTGCGCGCATTGACGCTAAAGTAGCGCTTGCGATCGACTTAGGTGAAATCAGTTCGGTTATAGAAAAAGGGTTTGGATTATGTACAAGAAGGCATTTTTGGCATTGGGTGCGATAGTTTTAGCGACGGTTTCTACTTCAGCGAGTTCTGAAAATGTCATTCAGGGTGACTACGTCGAGGCTAGAACGGCAGAAGTTTTCGCTGGTGGATGCATAATGGCGAGTGAGGCTGAAACAGTCGGTCGTCATGCGGTTATGGCCTGGCGAGTTACTGGAGGCGCCCACGAGGGCGTTGTTCTTGACGGCTTATCGGTGGTGGCAGCCGTGGTAGGAGATCGAAACCTAGGAATAGAAGAAATTGGTGGAGTGCCACCAACGCGTGTTAAATCCACCATACTTGTGGATGAACGTGCGAGTTTGTCCCAACGGGAGGCTTTAGTTGCGTTGGCACACTCTCTCTCAAAAGGATTAACTCAAAACATTCTTAAAGTGACGGCGGTGCCTATTAGCTTTGAGCGTACTCAAGATGAGTTCTCTGTTGTGGCAGCCGATGCGAAATTAATAGTTTCAACAGGGATGGTACATGACCCAGATTGTGGAGCGATGCAGTGGTTTCATCCGTTCTCTGATGGTACGGAGGTCAAGATCGGCGTGACGAAGACCCAGGTTTATTCAGGTGCTGCGCTTGGGGCGAAATGGCAGCAAGCAGATAAGAAGTCTGCGTTCTTTGGAACATTTACTTACTAAAACGTTTGTTGTTGGAGACTAGGTGGGTGAGAGTCCACCTGCTTGTGCATGGTCGAAGCGGTGCCGGTAAGACTGGCACCGCTTTTCCAGTTTTCGAGTGGCGTGGTGATGTTTAAATTAGGGGGACCGTTGTGTTTCGTGTAGGAATCTGTGCAGTGTTGCTTCTAGGGGTCACTCAGGGAGTGGACCTGTCGTCGTTTCAAGATCTTTTAGTGTCTGGTCATACTGAGTTACCGCCAGAGGATCTGGTTGTTGATGTGCGAGATCATTTAGCAGAGGGAGGTACTCGTGTTCAGAACGGACAAGCGGTGCTAGATTTTTGGTGGGTTAGCAAGTTGCCCGCAACTAAGGATTTAGGATCTGACCGCCTTTCTTGGAAGATGGTTCAGGAAGGCAGTCTTGTAGGGGCTGTGAGAATTTCTAAAGCCTATAAGGACATCAGAGGCCGTACCATTAATGCGGGGGTCTATACATTGCGGTTTGGTGTTCAGCCGGCAGACGGTGATCACCTCGGAATCTCACCGTATCGGGAATTCTTTTTACTCAGTCCGGCGTCTGAAGATAAGAGTGGATTACCAATCTCTCATAACGATCTTGTCAGTCTTTCTATGCGCTCAATCAATATTTCTCATCCAGCTGTCTGGAGCTTGGATCCTCCAGTGACCGATGATGAATTACTGACCGTTCAGCCGACGGACGAGGGACACACCGCTGTTGTTTTTGAAGTACCTGTGTCATACGAACAGCAAGTCGGATCGAGTCTTCGATTCGGTTTAATCTTGGTTGGTCTGATCGAATTCTAAAAATTAGTCTCACATCTCACCTTTCAGCTTGGTACTCTCAGCACAATGTGATGAACCTAACAAAGCCATAGTTATTTCTTTCTAAGCGTTTTTCACGTTTCATACAGGAAATCAGAGAGCAATTCGAATGAGCAAGTTTAACGTTACCGAACCTCAGCGTTCTAAACAAGCGCTCCTGGAGGACAATCGGCGACTTGCTAAATGGGTGGCTGAGCTCGAAAGACGCATTGAGGAAGTTCGTTTACTGAGTGATCGGGATCCGCTTACAAACCTTTACAACCGACGTTACATGCAAGATGCGCTTGAACGGGAAATGCAGCGAGCTACTCAGGGTTGTTACTCCGTTGGTGTTGTTATTCTCGACCTTGATCACTTTAAACGATTCAACGACACATTCGGTCACGATGCTGGAGATGCACTGCTCTGCGCGTTAGGAGAAGTCTTAAAGAGCCGTATTAGAAATAAGGACAGTGCCTGTCGGTTTGGTGGAGAGGAGTTTGTTTTAATTCTACCTGAAGCTTCTCTTGCAGACGCAACATGCCTGGCTAAAGACCTCCGAGTTTCTATCGGAAATCTGAAAGTCAAACATCGGTCTCAACCACTAGGCCCTATCACTGTGTCGATAGGCGTTGCTGTTTTTCCCGCCCATGGTGCGACGGCAGATACTGTGCTTCGTGCCGCTGATTCTGCACTCTACCAAGCTAAAGTGTGTGGTCGTGATCGTATAGTCAACCATGCTGAGATACCAGAAGCGGAAAATTTTTAATATTTCTTTGGTCACGCGATGAGACAGAATGAAAGTTGCTCGAAGTTTTTCCTATTAGTCATTACGGGAGGACTTGTCGTCCTGACCAGTATGGGCACGAGAGACCTTAATGAATGGGGAGAACCTCAAGTTTTTGCGGCCCAGCGACTCACTGTTAGGGACGTACTTTTCAAAGCTAGTCAGTCGCTACTAGAGTTTGAAAAAGTTTTTTCAAATGTTGTTGCAGAGGAGAGTTACGGTCAGAAGATAGTTAATCAGTCTGGCAAGGTGAGACGAACGAGAAAACTCGTTTCGGATTTCCTACTTGTCCGTCCGCCAGGCGCCGACAATTGGTTTGGATTTCGGGATGTGTTCGAAGTTGACGGCAAGCTAATAAGGGATCGGCAAGAACGTCTCCGCCGCCTATTTTTGGATTCACCAGAGGACGCCTTTGAACATGCGTCCCAAATATTAAAAGAAAGTGCTCGCTACAATATCGGAGGTGTTCAAAGAAACATTAATCTTCCGACAATGGCATTAGCGATATTACATCCTTTGAACCAGCACAGATTTTTCTTCGAAAAGACTGGAGAAGAGACAATCGATGATGTGGCAGTGTGGACTATTCGCTTTGCTGAGCACTCGAGACCTACTTTAATTAGGGCGGGGAGAAGAGGGCAAGGGGATGTCTATACACGGGGGTCTGTTTGGATCGCTCCTGAGAATGGCCAGTTGATCTACTCGGAGTTGATAGTTGGAGATACCAATTCGAATGTCCGATCTCAGATTACCGTTAAGTACCGTTTTGAGGAGAGATTTGGTGTTTGGGTGCCGTCTGAAATGCATGAGATTTACGATCGGCCGAAGCAACGAAGAACTCCTCGGATTGAAGGTGAAGCGAAGTACTCGAATTTCAGAAAATTCGAGGTTGAAGTTGATGAAACCATAAAGGTGCCTCAATAAAAATCGGTCAACGCGTCTGAGCGGAGGTATTAGGTGGGCTTGACACGTACTGTTTTGGTGCTAGCCGTGGCAGTGGGGGCAGGGGGTATCATGTTTGGGTATGAGATGAAGGGGAATACTTTACCGCGATCTAGTTCACTGGAGTCAGCTGGTGCAGGGATGCAAGAGCGACCTTTGGTTCACCAAAAACGAAAATATTTACTTGAACGTGTGGGAGAAGCTGCGGTGGTGCAGTTATATGCTGATGGATTTTCTGATCTGCCACAGAATCAGAAAATTTTAATCTGGCATCTTTATCAGGCAGCGTTAGCTGGTCGGGATATTTTTTACGATCAACGTTACAGGCATAATTTAGTAATGCGCGAGGTGCTTGAAGAAATTTTAACGCATTCACGAGACGTCAAACTTTCGACGAAGAAGGAGATCGAGCGTTACACAAAACTCTTTTGGTTGAATACGGGGCCCTACAATAATTTAACTGGACATAAGTTCATCCTCAACTGTTCGCCCGATGAATTTTTGGTTGCTGCGAAAGCAGCAGTTCACGCGGGTGCTGTGTTTCCGTTTCAACAAGGTGAAGATCTTGATGAATTACTAAATCGGCTCGAACCGATGTTTTTTGACGAATCTTTTGAGCCGACTGTGCTAAATAAGACCGCCAGCTCTGGCGTGGACATTTTATCTTCGAGTGCGAACAATCTGTATGTCGGTGTCACCATGGAGGATCTTGAGAATTTTGATGAACAATACCCTTTGAATTCTAGACTCGTTAAACGTGGCGGAAAATTATTCGAAGAAGTTTATAAAATTAATGGAAGATACAGTGACGCCCTTCAGAATATTAGTAAACATCTTGAATCGGCCATTCCTTATGCGACAGAGACGATGAAAGTGGCCTTGGAGGCCTTACTAAAATTTTACTTAACTGGTTCTGAGATGGACAGACGTGCGTACGATATCGCGTGGGTTCAAGACAAAGATTCTCCCGTTGACACTATTAATGGTTTCATTGAGGTATATGCGGATGCGCGAGGGATGAAAGGTTCGTGGGAAGCACTGGTCTTTTATGTGAATGGGGAAAAGACAAAAGGTATTCAACGACTTGCTGAAGATGCACAATGGTTCGAAGATCGAATGCCGTGGGAACCGCGCTACCGTAAACACGGCGTACAGGGAATAACGGCAAAAGCCATCAATGTTGTAATCGAGACTGGTGACTCTGGGCCGATTTCTCCATTAGGGATCAACCTGCCGAACGATCAGGAAGTTCGGGAAAGCTACGGAAGTAAGTCTGTATCACTCTCGAATGTTGCTGAAGCTTATGAGCGGTCTATGCCCATGGAATACCGACATGAATTTTCTTGGACCGAAGCTGAAGTGGCCCGGGCAGAAAAGTTTGGGAGTGTTGCAAGCGAACTGCAAACTAACATGCATGAAGTGATCGGACATGCATCAGGAAAGCTTTCAGAACATCTCGATGGTAACCCGGCAGTGTTCCTTCGAGAGCAGTATTCTGGCCTCGAAGAGGCGCGAGCAGAGCTAGTTGCTCTGTACTTTATAAGCAATCCAAGGCTGGTGACGCTGGGTCTTGTAACTGCTGAAAATCAAGAGGCAATAGCTCTTACTCAATATGAATCATTCACACGGAATGTACTTGTCCAGCTGAGGCGAGTACGACGGGGAACGCAATTGGAACAAGATCATATGCGAGCCAGCCAATTAATTGTTTCTTGGCTTATAGACCAGGGTGAAGCGATTGACGTTAGAAATCGACGAGGTAAGACCTACTATGTCGTAACGGATCCGAAGGCTTTCCAGGTGGGAGTGGGGTGCCTTCTCTCTGAGATACAGCGTATCAAGTCTGAAGGTGACTACGAGATGGCGAAGAAACTCTTTGAACAATATGGCACTCGTTTTGATCCCAGGCTTCGAGATGAAATTGTCTCAAGAGTAGATCGACTGAATCTTCCTTCCTACACAGGGTTTGTTCAACCGAAGCTCACGGCTGTCTTCGATGACGATGATGCTATTGTTGATGTTCAGATTTCTTATCCCACTGACCTGACTACTCAGATGCTGGAGTATTCTGGTAAGCGTCCTTGATTTTTTTTCGCTGTAATATCATAGATTCTTGGTCTCACTAGACTTAGGGGTTACTGTAGATCTAACCGCTCGTTGATAAAACGTTGTTCGTCTCCCCAATTGGAAGAAAGAATGTGAGAGCTAGATGAATATCGGGATTATTTGCTACGCATCCGTCGGTGGTAGTGGAATTATTGCGACAGAGCTTGCCAAGTGTTTAGCAATCCGTGGACACGAAGTTCATCTGATCAGCTCTGAAACCCCCTTCCGATTCGGTAGCTACCAAGCGGGTCTATCATTTCACAGGGTACAGCAGCCGTCATACCCACTTTTTCGAGAATCACAGTATTTATTGCCGCTGACTAACAGAATAGTGCAGCTTTCTCGTGATGTTGGTCTCGATCTCATTCATGCACACTATGCTATTCCTCACGCGACGGCGGCCTACTTGGCTCGAGAGATTATTTTGGCTGGCGATAGTGTCAAAGCGCCGAAGGTCATCACAACACTTCACGGTACCGATATAACGTTACTGGGAAGCGATCCCTCCTATTCCGAAGCGGTGGCCTTCTCGATCGACGAGTCCAATGGCGTAACGGCGGTATCCGAGAGTCTAAAGGCTTCAACCCAAAGGGCCTTGCCAGTTACTAGCGACATTCATGTGATTCCAAATTTTGTAGACTGCCAAGCGATGAGACGCAACTCATCAGAAAAATTGCGGAACGTATTCTGTCCCCAACCGTTTGAACATTTAGTTATTCATGTTTCAAACTTCCGTCCAGTCAAAAGGGTTGAGGACGTGATCAAAATCTTTCGTATGATTCGTGATCGTGTTAATGCGCGGCTACTGCTTGTTGGAGAGGGGACAGATCTGAATAAAGTTCGCCATTTAGTTCGTGAACTTAGTCTTTTTGATTGTGTTGAGGTTTTGGGTGAGCAAGATCCAGTTGCGCCGTTACTTTCGGTCGCAGATTTATTCTTGTTACCGTCTGACGAGGAAAGCTTCGGCCTTGCAGCACTTGAAGCGGCGGCGTGTGAAGTTCCGGTCGTAGCTTCAAAGGTCGGTGGCCTTTCAGAGATCTTCGAGCATGGCAGGACAGCTTTTCTACATACTCCCAGAGAGCTCGAAAAAATGGCGGATAGCGCTATAAAGCTCTTGAACAATGAACGCCTTCGAGCTGAGATGACTAGGGCTGCACGTCGCGTTGTTGAAGCCCGTTACTGTCTGGAGAACGTTGTGCCTCAGTATGAACAGTTTTATACAGAGATACTCACCGGAACGGCCCTCCCTCCTGCTCGCCTGAATCACCGGGCTAATAAGAGCAAGTTGCCAGCGTACTAGCGATAGTGATGCGGGATCACAATAGTGAGAGATTACAAGATAGCGGCAAGTGCTTTGTCAATTTCTGGGTAGCGGAAACTGAATCCAAGTTTGGTGGCGTGCGCCGGTACGACGTGATTACCTTTTAAAAGTAGAGCGTCGGCCATTTCGCCCAGTGCTAGACGTAGAACGGGGGCAGGCACGGGCAACCAACTTGGCCGACCGAGAGCATTTCCCAGTGCTCTGCTGAATTCGGCGTTGCTCACTGGAGCTGGAGCTGTACCATTGAAAGGGCCGGACACACTGTCGGTCAAGAGCGCCCAGTTTATTAATTGAATCCAGTCAGCCCGGTGGATCCACGACATCGGTTGTTTTCCCGAACCGATGGGGCCCCCTACAAAAAGACGAAATGGTGGAAGCATTTTTGATAGGGCTCCCCCATCACGTTCGAGTACGATTCCTGTTCGAATAAGAACCAATCGAGTTCCAGCTTGTACTACTGGGGCCGTTTCTGCTTCCCATGCGACGCACGTGCGGGAAAGAAAATCATTCCCTGGGCCGGCATCTTCGGTCAAATTCATCTCTTCCCTGGCTCCGTAGTATCCGGTTGCTGAAGAGTTAATCAAAACATCCGGCGGTTGTCTGGCATTCTGAATGGCTGAGACGAGACTACGCGTGGTCAACAGGCGACTGTTTAGGATAAGGTCTTTCTGGGTGGACGACCATCGCCGATCGGCAATCGATTCACCAGAAAGATTTATAACTGCGTCTGCGCCGTCGATGGTGTCTGCCCAGTCTCCCGTAGTTCCATTTGGTTCCCATTCTATGTACCGAATAGCAGAAACTTGACTTGATCTTCTCGGACTGCGTGTCAAGATCACTAGTTCGTGACCGTCCGATGTAAGAGTTTCTGATAAAGGCCTGCCGAGAAAGCCGGTTCCTCCGGCGAGTACTATCTTCATTTCTATAAGTTTACTGCAGATCTTTTGGGCTAGTCGAGCTAGAGAACCGCCTCGGCTTCTCTGGCACGTCGTTGTCCTTTGCCGACGTCGACTTTTGCTAGAAGGAAGGCACCTACCACGAAAAAAATAATTATGGAGAGTATAGCAAGTCGGCTTGCGCCGGTGGTGCCGAGGACGAAGGCAAAAGCCATTGGTCCTAGTAGTCCAGCGAAGCGATCAAATACTCCGAAAAAACCGAAGAATTCTGTCGATTTGTGCTTAGGGATCATGCTGGCGAATAACGATCGACTTAATGCTTGACTCCCGCCTTGAACGGTTGCGACAAGGCCAGCCAATAGATAGAAGTGTAAAGCTGTGGTCATAAAATACGCAAACACACTAATGAAAGTGTAGACACTGAGTGCAAGCAAGATCGCTCGCTTGGCCCCTATCTTGTTGGCTAATGTTCCGAATAGAAAAGCGAATGGAAACCCGACAAATTGAACAAGAAGAAATGCCGCCATTAGATCTTCTCGAGAAATACCGATTTCTGTTCCGTAGATTGATGACATACGGATGATTGTATTAATACCGTCGTTGTAGATTGCAAATGCAACGAGCATCAACAACGCTTGATCGTAGTGACGTAGTTGTTGAAATGTTTCGTAAAGACGTGAGAATGCAATGCGAACAGGGTGCTGATCAGTTGTTCCTGATTTGTGCGGTGGTTCAGATACTTGCCGTAAAAGTGGAATCGAAAAACATAGCCACCAGAGTGCTACGCTGACAAACGAGATCCGAACCGCCATTTCCACACTGGGAAAACCGAAAAAATCTGGCTTCACGATCCAGGCAACATTGATAGCAAAGAGTAAGCCTCCGCCAAGATATCCTAGTGCGTAACCCGATGTAGAGATTTGATCAATCTCATCCTCTCGTGCGATATGGGGTAGTAACGAATCATAAAAAACGATACTACCCGCTGCTCCAATATTGCCAAAAGTAAACAGACACAGAGCAAGACTCCAGTCGCCTCTTTCGACGAAATAGAGGCCCGCGGTAGATAAGACGCCGAGACCAAAACAGACGGAGAGCAATCGTTTTCTTGTTGCGCGGTAATCAGCATAAGCTCCGAGAATGGGTGCTAACACAGCGACAATTGCAAGGGCGATGGTCGTGGCGCCGGCAAGGTAAGTTGAGGCAGTTGCTGGAGGAAGCTCGGCAGCGACTATTGAAGCGAAATAATTCGGAAAGATTGCTGTGACAATGACTACCATGAATGCTGAATTAGCCCAATCGTACATAACCCAGGCTCTAACATCACGCCGGTCTAGTCCGAGGCGTTTCAATATTGATGTGTCTGGTGGGTAAAGACTCACAGCTTGAATAGTATTTTACTTGGCCAGGTGAATACTGGCGAGTCAATATAGTTTCTCAAGTAAATTTTGCTGCAATCTAGTATCTACAGCTCGTAGAGGTGTTACTATGGCTGTATTGCTTAACTAATGATGCAAGTACGGAGGTCTTTTAATCCGTTCTGTTATCTTTCGTAAAGAAGACATGGAATCCCTACGAATTAATGATCCGGCTCTGACGATTGCTCTGGCACTTGGTGCAGGTATTGTCGTCCAGGCTATTGCCAGACATTTGAGAATTCCCGGTATCGTTTTACTTCTTGGAGCTGGGGTACTACTCGGACCAGATTTTCTTGGGATCGTTGTACCCGACTCGCTAGGTTCAGCTCTCCAAACCCTGGTTGGTTTCGCGGTGGCAATAATTTTATTCGAAGGCGGTATGAATCTAGATGTACGCCGCTTACGTCGTGAGGCTTTAGCGATTCGCCGACTCGTTACTGTGGGTGCCCTGGTGACGATGGTTGGAGGGACACTATGCGCCAAGTTGATTCTTGGTTGGGCATGGATTCCATCCATACTGTTTGGGGCGCTTGTTATCGTTACTGGGCCCACTGTTATTACTCCATTACTACGACGGCTTAGGGTTAATCATAAGCTAGCGACGGTTCTTGAGGCTGAAGGGGTACTGGTTGATGCGGTTGGAGCAGTTATTGCTGTAGTC
>CAZQMT010000046.1:0-14368 GCA_964594555.1 uncultured Vicinamibacterales bacterium | reverse complement strand
GACCGCATGTCCGTGGTGTGGCGATGAATCCGGTTGACCATCCGCTTGGTGGTGGTGAGGGTAAGAGTTCTGGCGGTCGCCATCCCGTATCACCATGGGGACAGCCAGCTAAGGGTTTCAAAACGCGAAGACGTAAGGAAACAGATCAGTTTATTGTGCAGCGTCGGAAAAAGTAATGAGGGATGTTGAGGTGTTAGACGTGATGGCGATTGTTGATAAGGGACTTGGTTCATGAGCCGTTCATTGAAGAAGGGGCCATTTGTCGAGATTTCATTGCTCGAAAAGGTCGAGGTTATGAATCGTGGTGGTGAGAAGCGTGTGATCAAGAGTTGGTCACGGCGTTCGACAGTTGTTCCAGAGATGATTGGTCATACCATCGCCTTGCACAATGGCAAGAAGTTCATTCCTGTGTATGTTACTGAAAATATGGTGGGGCATAAACTTGGTGAGTTTGCCCCGACAAGGCACTTCAGGGGGCATACGACGAAGACTGAAAAAACTGCCGGTATGGCTGGTCGATCGGCGGGTCCGAGGTAATCTATGGTCGAAGCGCATGCGACGGCACGCTACGTTCGTTCGTCAGCTCAGAAAGCTAAGCTGGTGCTTGATTTGATTCGTGGGCAGGACGTTAACTCCGCGTTGGCGACGCTTCGGTTTACGCGAAAGGCTGTAGCTCATCACGTTGAGAAGGTTCTATTATCCGCTATTGCAAATGCTGAACAACGAGACGGTTTCAGTGGTGATGTCGACAGCTTAGTGGTTTCTGAGTGTTATGCGAACCAAGGGCCAACACAAAAACGTGTTAGGCCAGCACCAATGGGGCGAGCTTTCAGAATACTTAAACGCACCACGCACCTTACAGTTAAGGTTAAAGAAAGGCCGAGTAATCTTGTTACAGAAGTACAGCCTGTAGGCGTTGCTAAAAAGTCTGGTGCGAAATCTAAAAGCAAGCGTCGTTCAAAAAGTATTGTGTCAACATCTGGTGTGCGTGCGTCTAAAAGTTCGACTAGCCCTACTAAACAGGGTTCTGCAGCGAGAGCGTCAAAAAAGGTTGCACAAAAAACTCGGCGTCCAGGTGCGGGTGGTCGGTGATGGGTAGATATAAGGTCCGTTGTGGACAAGGAACCGCTGTGGGTTGCGGTAGCTAGGAGGAATATTCGGTGGGGCAGAAGGTTCATCCCTACGGTTTCCGTTTGGGTTACAACAAGACGTGGCGGTCTCGGTGGTATGCGTATCGTGACTATGCCGATCTTTTGCATGAAGACATTAAGCTTAGGAAAAGCTTGAAAACACGATTTTCTCACGCTGGTGTATCCAAGATTGAGATCGAACGGGCTGCTAATAAGTTGAAAATTGATATCCACACCTCACGTCCGGGCATCATTATCGGTCGTAAGGGAACTGAAGTTGACAAACTGAAGACGGATATTCAGCAACATTCCAGTCGTGAAGTTTTTATTAACATTCAGGAAATTCAAAAACCAGAACTCGATGCACAACTTATCTCAGAGTCGGTGGCTTTGCAGCTCGAGAAGCGTGTCGCGTTCAGGAGAGCAATGCGTAAGGCGGTGGAGTCTGCGCTTAGGTTTGGGGCTCGAGGCATCAAAGTTCGTGTTGGCGGTAGGTTGAATGGTGCAGAAATTGCCAGATCTGAATGGTATTTGCACGGAAGGTTGCCGTTACAGACTCTCAGGGCCGATATCGACTACGGTTTTGCTGAGTCCAGGACTACGTATGGGCAAATTGGAGTAAAGGTGTGGCTCTATAAAGGTGAGCGCCTTGAGCCGAGAGTTGGTCGTGAGGAAGATTATCGGATGCCTCGTCGTGGAGCGCGACCTGGTGGCCGTACTAATTGAGCGGTATGTCTTAGAGGATCAAGACGATGTTAATGCCGAAAAAAGTTAAGTTTAGAAAGCAGCAACGCGGGAGGATGCGCGGTAAGGCGTGGCGCGGTTCTGACGTGTCTTTTGGTGACTATGGTTTGAAGAGCCTTGAGGCTTGCTGGTTGACGGATCGACAAATTGAAGCAGCGCGGATTGCCATGACCCGATTCATTAAAAGGGGCGGAAAGATTTGGATCAGAGTGTTTCCGGATAAACCGATTACGAAAAAGCCGCAAGAGGTACGAATGGGTAAGGGGAAGGGTGCTCCTGAGCAGTGGGTCTGTGTTGTTCGTCCCGGTCGCATTCTCTTTGAGATGGAAGGGGTGCCGGAAGAAACCGCTAGGGAGGCGATGCGATTGGCGTCTGCAAAATTACCAATCCGTACGAAGTTCGCAACTCGTTTTGCTGAAGAGAAGGTGTCATGACTAAGGCCCTTGATTTTCGGGAACTTGGTGTAGACGAGCTTCGACAACGTGAGCTTGATATCGAGGATCAATTGTTCCGTATGCGAATCCAGAAGGCTATGGGGCAGTTGGAGGCGCCGAATAAGCTTCGAGCGGTCCGTCGTGAGAAGGCGCGTTTGAAGACCGTTCTGCGTGAGCGTGAACTTGAAGATCGCGAAAAGTCAGATGGCTCTGATGGGCAGAGTGGGGTTTCTGTTTGAGCCTTTAGGGCTGCCTAAAGCTACGAGAAAACTATGGCATCAAGAAGTGAGATAAATGGCGTCGTCGTCAGCGATAAGATGGACAAGAGTGTTGTTGTGGCTATTGAGCGTCCAGTGCGTCATCAACTTTATGGAAAAATTGTTCGTCGTCGGTCGACTTTTGTTGCTCACGATGAGAGTAATGACGCGAAACTTGGCGATCATGTGGTGATTGTTGAAGGACGGCCGATAAGCCGACGCAAGCGATGGGTAGTAGTTAGGATTGTTAAGAAAGCAGAACGCTCGTGATGTGTCTTTCTGTGATCGTTTAAGTTGCTAGAGAGCCTGATTATGATTCAGATGCGTACAATGCTCGACGTTGCGGATAACTCCGGCGCGAGAAAAATCTCAGTCATTAATCCTATTGGCGGCTCCACTGGTCGATATGCAAAACTTGGAGATGTTGTGACTGCGTCGGTCAAAGAGGCGGTGCCAGACTCAAACGTCAAGAAAGGACAAGTTGTTAAGGCGGTTATTGTTCGGACGAGTAAGGAACAGCGCCGCAGAGACGGCAGTTATATTCGCTTTGATAATAACGCTGCGGTACTTTTAAATGATCAGGGCGAGCCCATTGGCACTAGGGTTTTCGGTCCGGTGGCTAGAGAATTACGTGATCGAAGGTTTATGAAAATTGTTTCATTGGCACCTGAGGTGCTGTGAGCAGTGATTGAAGTTCAGTTTTGACTGCGATTTTATTTAGTTTAGTAGGTTTTTGTTAAGAGTTATGTCACAGCTTCAAACGCCGATTCGTCGAAACGACACGGTCGTGGTAATGACTGGGAAGGATCGCGGTAAACGCGGTCGAGTGCTTAGGTTGTTACCGAGTAAGAACCGACTAATTATTGAGGGAGTTAATTTTATCAAGCGCCATACGAAGCCTAATCCTGGGAAAAATATCAAGGGAGGCGTTGTGGAGCGCGAAGCGGCCATTCATTCTTCAAATGTGCAGCTCGTGTGTCCGGAATGCGGTGACCCGGCCAGGCTCGGTCATCGAATTCTTGAGGATGGTCGAAAGGTGCGTATTTGTAGGAAGTGTGACGGGGTGGTGGACAAGTGAATCGACGACGAGACCAGTACTTAGGTGAGGTGGTGCCGGCGTTGAAGAAGGAATTTGGCTACACCAACGTGATGGCAATTCCTAAACTTGTCAAGATAGTTGTGAATATGGGACTTGGTGAAGCTACCTCGAATAGTAAGCTTATTGAACTAGGTACGACTGAGTTGATGCAGATCACAGGTCAACGTCCTGTAACTACGCGTGCTAGAAAATCTATAGCGCAGTTCAAGGTCCGTGAAGGTGTACCTATTGGTTCGATGGTGACGCTTCGAGGGGAGCGAATGTTCGTATTTCTTGACCGACTTATTTCAGTAGCGTTGCCCCGAGTGCGTGATTTTCGTGGTATTTCTCCACGTGGCTTTGACGGGCGTGGGAATTTTACACTCGGACTTCGTGATCAGCTGGTTTTTCCGGAGATCGACTACTCACGTGTTGATAAAGAACGCGGGATGAATGTGTCGATTATAACAACTGCGAAAACAGATGAAGAAGGACGACGGTTACTCCAATTGCTTGGTATGCCGTTCCGTACGACTACGAGCTAGTGGAGATATCGGGATAAGTAGTTGCGTGATTGCTGAGAAGCAGATTAAGGGAACGTCCCGAGAAGGTGTGATATGGCGACAACGGCGAAGGTAGCGAAGGAAGCTAAGCCAGCGAAGTTTAAGGTGCGGCAACGAAATCGGTGTCGGCGGTGTGGCCGGCCGAGAGCTTACATTCGAAAGTTTGCTTTATGTCGACTTTGCTTTCGAGAACTTGCTCTTTCTGGTGATATTGCCGGTGTCGTTAAGAGTAGCTGGTAGGTTGTGTGTAAATAGAGATTCCGATTATCGGTGTCTCCAAATGTTACTACATAGGGTTTAAGTATTATGACCGATCCGATTGCGGATATGTTGACGAGAGTTCGGAATGCGACGTTGGCGAGCCATGCACGTGTTGATGTTCCAATGTCGAGTGTTAAGGTAGAAATTGCGAAGGTCTTAGAGAGTGAAGGTTACGTGCAGGAATTCACGCTTGTTGAACGTCCGGCCAGTCGCGGGAAAAGGATGGAACAGGTCATTCGCATTTGGCTCAAGTACGGTCCGCGTGGTGAAAGAGTGATTACTGGTATCCAGCGGGTCAGTCGGCCTGGTCGGCGTGTTTATTTCAATAAGGACAGTGTTCCCGCTGTTCTGTCAGGACTTGGGATCAATATCTTGACGACTTCCCGAGGCGTGATGACCGGGAAGGATGCCGTGCGTTCTGGTATCGGTGGTGAAGTTCTTTGCGATGTATGGTGATTGATGTCTAACGAGGTTAGGTATTTCGTTTGATCGAGATTAGGTGATTAATCTAATGTCAAGAGTTGGTAAAAAGCCCATACCCGTTCCGAAAGGTGTGAAGATTAGCATCGGAGACGATGCAATCGGCGTAGAAGGGCCTAAGGGTAAACTCAAGCAGGGTGTGCCATCGAGTATTAAGTTTGAACTAGTGGATGAAGAACTTCGAGCGGTCCCGATCGATCAGAACGACCCCGGTTTAGGTAAATTTCATGGCTTGGCTCGTTCTCTTGTTGCGAATGCTGTTCATGGAGTTACTAAAGGGTTCACGCGGGAGCTCGACATCGTTGGTATTGGCTACCGTGCAGAACTACAGAAAAAGCAAGTCGTGTTTGCGCTCGGGTATTCACATCCGGTCACTTTTGATATCCCTGATGGTATTGATGTGGCCATTGACAAACAGACCCATATTACTGTGTCGGGTATAGATCGACAGCAGGTTGGTCAAGTTGCTGCAAATATTAGGTCGCTCCGTAAGCCTGATCCGTATAAGCAAAAAGGTATTCGGTATACCGGTGAGGTACTAAAGAAGAAGGTCGGAAAAACTGGAGCTTAGTGGCTGGACGCTACGAGTCATGAAAATTAAGACAAAAAAAGATCGGCGTCGACGGATACGTTTTCGGACGAGGAAGCGTTTGGCTGGTACGAGTGAGTTGCCGCGTCTTGCTGTTTTTCGCTCTCTGACGCACACATATGTCCAGGCTGTTGATGATTCATCGGGGAAGACAATCGCATCGGCTTCAAGTCGAGATCCGTCTCTGAAATCTAAGTTTACCGGTACGGTACGGGGCGGCAACAAGGCTGGTGCTGAGGCGGTTGGTAGGGCGATTGCGAAAAAGCTTTTAGCCAAAGATATTAAGCGTGTTGTTTTTGATCGAGGCGGTTTTCTCTATCACGGTAGGGTGCGTGCGATTGCAGATGCGGCCAAAGGAGTTGGCTTAGAGCTCTAGGGGCTTGGTTGGACTTATATGTTTGCCGAGAGCGCTGGGGTAAATGAATGCCTGTGGAGTCTGATGAACCATGTTTAAGACGTTAGAGAAAATCGATTCGAGTGGACTCGACCTTAAAGATACCGTTGTAGCGATTAACCGGGTGACTAAGGTAGTCAAGGGTGGAAAGAATCTCAGTTTTAGTGCGCTGGTGGTTGTGGGAGATTGTAATTCGTTTGTGGGTTTCGGATTGGGGAAGGCTAAGGAAGTCCCTTCCGCTATTAAGAAGGCCATTGAAATTGCTAAAAAGTCTTTAATTCGAGTTCCATTACGCGAACTCACTATTCCTCATCAAGTTGTAGGTAGATATGGCGCTGGAAGGGTTTTGCTAAAGCCCGCTCGTGAAGGAACTGGCATTATTGCTGGCGGCGCGGTAAGAGCAGTTATGGAATCGGCCGGTATTCAAAACATTCTAACGAAGTCAATTGGTTCTCAGAATCCGCAGAATGTTGTCCGTGCCACCTTTGAAGGATTAATGAGCCTGAAAGATCCGGTGGCCGTGGCCCGTCTTCGAGGTAAGGCCGTTGAGGAGTTGGTCGAACGGTAAGGAGTAGCTGGTTAGGGGGTGTCCGGTGAGACTGGTGCCTAGTATTGTCTTAAGAGATACCAGTAGGACATTCGGTAAACGGAGCAAAGATCGCAGAAGAAGTTAAGCGCAAGGGGCGGAAAAAGAGCGCGCCTAGTAAACTTCGGATTCGGTTGGTTAAGAGTCCCATTGGATATAACCATTCGCAGGCTTTAGTTGTGCGTGGACTTGGGCTTCGCCGAATTGGTCACACGGTTGACGTGGTTGATCATCCGTCTTCACGGGGCATGATTCATAAAGTCCGCCATCTTGTCGTAGTCGAGGAAGCTGTTACAAGTGTTGCTAAGAAAACTAGGAGCAAGAAATGAGTGGCTTGAACAATCTTCGTCCGCCTAAAGGAGCCAAGGGTAGAAAAAAGCGGATTGGAAGAGGACCTGGTTCAGGTAATGGTAAGACTGCCGGTCGAGGTCATAAAGGCCAGAAGTCACGGTCAGGATATAGTCGGAAGCGTGGATTTGAGGGCGGTCAGATGCCTTTACAGCGCCGCGTTCCTAAGCGAGGATTTACGAATCCTTTCCGCGTTGAGTATGCCGTTGTGAATCTTGACGCACTTGCCGAACGATTTGAGTCTGGTGTTTTGGTTACGCCAGAGATTCTGCATGAACGAGGACTGGTTCGAGGGAAACGCTCCAGGGTGAAGGTACTTGCTAGGGGTGATATGGATAAGGCACTGACGATTCATGCCCATCGCTTTAGTGCTAAGGCCATAGAAAAGATCACCGCAGCTGGTGGAACCGTAGAAACTCTTGGAGGGCGTCCGGCGACCAATGGTGCTGGGTAGTTCATATTGATAACGAAGAGATTTCGTAATGGCCGATAGCGTCAAAAACATTTTTGCAATTCCTGAACTCAGAAATAGGGTTCTGTTTACACTCGGACTACTTGGAGTCTATCGATTCGGACATCACATCCCCACGCCAGGTGTGAACACTGAAGCGTTGGCGATTCTAGCTGAGCAGGCATCGAACACTATGTTTGGCCTGTATGACATGTTCTCCGGAGGTAATCTTTCGCGAGTAACGATTTTTGCGCTTGGGATTATGCCCTATATTAGCGCCTCGATCATTTTGCAGCTCTTAACTGTTGTTTGGCCTTACCTGGAACGATTGTCGAAAGAGGGAGATCTCGGCCGCCGGAAGATTACGCAGTATACGCGCTACGGTACGATTGTCTTAAGTGTAGTTCAGTCCTTAGGGATTGCTATTTTTCTCGAACGTCAGACAAATATTGCAGGAGGGCTTCCCCTCGTTTACGAGATTGGTTGGGGTTTCAGATTAATGACTGTTCTTACCCTCACAACGGGTACCACGTTCATTATGTGGTTGGGTGAACAAATTACGGAACGTGGCATTGGCAATGGAATGTCATTGATTATTTACGCTGGCATTGTTGTGGGTTTGCCGAGTGCAGTTATTACGACACTTGATCAGCTGCGAACAGGACAAATGGGGCTGATTCGTCTGGCGCTATTGGTTGTGCTTATGGTTGTTGTAGTGGGTGCTATTGTATTTGTGGAGCGCGGCCATCGTCGGGTAACCGTCCAGTACGCTAAGAGTCTGGTCGGGCGCCGGATGTATGGCGGTTCAAGTTCACATATTGCACTGATAGTGAATACTGGAGGTGTAATTCCAGTGATTTTTGCCTCTTCGATTCTTGCTTTTCCAGCCACGATAGCCGGGATTTTTCCGCCTGGTGGTTGGGGTGAGGCAATTACAACTCAGCTAAGTTACGGAATGCCTTTGTATAATTTATGTTACGTCGGTGGCATTATTTTCTTCGCCTATTTTTATACTGCAATTATTTTTAATCCAGATGATGTTGCTGAAAATATGAGGAAATATGGTGGATTTGTTCCTGGGATCCGGCCTGGAAAGCGTACGGCAGAATATATCGATACGATTTTGACGCGGCTCACATTGGCCGGTTCGATCTATCTAGCGATGATCGCGATCCTTCCTGAATTTCTAATTACTGGTTTTAGAGTAGCACCGATTCCTTTCATTGGTGAGCAGCTCGATGCTCTTCTTCCGAGATTCGTTACGGAAGGAATGAATGTAACTTTTTACTTTGGAGGGACATCACTTCTGATCATTGTTGGTGTGGCTATGGATACCGTACAACAGGTCGAATCACAGCTCATTATGAGGCACTATGATGGATTTATGCGGAAAGTTCGTATCCGAGGGAGACGGAGCTGAAGCTCTAAATGATGTCGTTGATGTTGTATTGCGTCGTGTTAGGGCCTCCTGGTGCTGGTAAGGGAACTCAGGCAGAGCGTCTGGCAGCCCAATGGGGTGTGCCAAGAATTTCAACGGGCGACATTTTAAGACTTGCGGTTGCTGATGGGTTTTACTCCGATTGGTCAGTGGCGTCGAAACTTAACACCGGGAAGCTTGTAAGTGATGAGATTGTGATTGAGATCATCAGAAAACGTCTCCGAGACGAAGACACGAAGTCGGGTTTTGTTTTGGATGGATTTCCTCGGACTATTGTACAAGCCGAGGCACTCGATAAGTTGATGGTTGGTCTCGGTCCCTTAAGGGTCGTCAATCTTGTCGTTCCGCAAGATGAGCTATTGCGTCGACTTTCGTATCGAAGGATTTGTGGGGTTTGTGGCGCACTCGGAGGTTGGGAAAAAGAGGAATTGGAAAAAAATAACTGCCTACGTTGTGGCGGAGATTTGATCCGGCGAAAAGATGATATGCGGCCCGTAATTGTCGAGAGGCTGAGAATCTACGAGAAGAGGACACAGCCTTTAGTTGATTATTATAGTGGCCGAACGGGATTCTGTGAGATCTCGGGTCATCAGGAGGCTGATGAGGTTTCTGAAGCATTGGAAGCTGCACTTTTGCCTTCTAGTGAAGTATCAACAACCACCGATGTGTCTGAAGGGGATCACCGTTAATGATTATTTGTAAGTCTTCTGCTGAGATCGAGAGAATGCGTGTTGCTAATGCTCTTGTCGCTGAGATTCTTGAAGCCCTTGAATCAGCGGTTGGTCCTGGCGTTACAACAAAGCATCTTGATGAGCTCGCAGACCAAATGATTCAGAAAGCTGGTGCGGTCTCTGCTTTCAAGGGATATCGTGGCTATCCGGCGACTTTGTGTGCATCGATCAATGAACAGGTGGTCCATGGTATTCCGAGTAATCGTCAATTAGTCGAGGGCGACATTGTTTCGTTGGATATGGGAGTGCTGCTTGATGGGTTCTATGGAGATTCTGGCATCACTGTTGGAGTTGGAGACATTGATTCGGATGTAGCGAAGCTTTTAGCAGTTACTAAAGAATCACTCGCCCTTGCGATTTCAAAAGTTCATGTGGGTTCACGCCTGTCTGACTTGGGTCATGCAGTACAGAGCCATGTAGAGGCTAATGGGTTTTCAGTGGTTCGAGAATTTGTAGGTCACGGTATTGGTACTTCACTTCATGAGGAACCTCAGATTCCTAATTATGGTGAACCTGGCCGTGGTCCTAGACTTGCCGAAGGCATGGTGTTAGCGATCGAGCCGATGGTGACTTTGGGTGAGCCTGGGGGCAAAGTGCTTGATGATGGTTGGACGGCAGTAACATCTGACGGCAGCCTTTCTGCGCACTTCGAACACACAGTTGTGGTGACTGCTGTTGAACCAGAAATTTTGACAGCTCGTAAAGAGGCTTTAAAGGCAAGTGGCGATGGAGTTCAGATGTTTGAGGCGTTTAGTGGTTGAGTGTGTCTATGGTGGAAGGTTTAGCGAAAAATAGCTAGGTATTTTAGAGATTGTTCAATCAGATGTTAGTATTTTGTCCCTTGTATTGGATGGATTGAATAGGGTGAGTCATGAAAGTAAGAGCTTCAGTAAAGCGTATGTGTGAAAAATGTAAGGTTGTTCGACGGCGGGGTGTCGTACGGGTGATTTGTTCGAACCCCAAACATAAGCAACGGCAGGGATAGGGAGTACTAGATGGCACGAATTGCCGGCGTTGATTTACCACAGCCGAAACGAATTGAGATCGGGCTAACCTATATCTATGGTATTGGTCGAAAACGGTCGAACGATATTCTCCGTGAGGCTGGCGTCGATCCAAACATGCGTGTTCAGGATTTATCCGAGGAAAACGTTCGTACGATTAGTCGAGTTATTGAGGATACGGGAGAAGTTGAGGGCGACCTCAGAAAAGAGATTTCCATGAATATTAAACGATTAATGGAGATCGGAAGTTACCGCGGTATGCGTCATCGTCGGGGCTTACCCGTTCGTGGTCAGCGGACGCAGACCAATGCTCGCACCAGAAAGGGCCCAAGTAAGGGTGCTGTTGCGAAGAAGAAGACCACTTAGAGGTAGGTATGGCTAAGTCAGAATCAGGTTCTGGTAAATCAACGAGGCGTAAGACGTTTAAAAAGAAACGTGGTGAGAAGCGTGTGGTGCCTCGAGGTGTTGTACATATCCAGGCTTCATTTAACAATACGATTATTACGATCACAGATGTTGAAGGTAATGTCGTTGCGTGGTCAAGTGCTGGAGGTATTGGGTTTAAGGGATCAAGAAAGGGTACTCCGTTTGCGGCAACGCAAGCTGCGATGAATGTTGGGAATGCCGTTAAGGCGTTTGGGATGCGTTCCGTTGACGTGAGCGTTAAAGGGCCTGGGTCTGGTCGAGAATCAGCTATTCGAGCACTCCAGACTGTTGGATTAGATGTGAAGTCTATTAGGGACCTGACACCTATTCCACACAATGGGTGCCGACCAGCGAAACGGCGTCGCGTGTAGAAGGTTTTCGAACGAGAATAAGAACGAGGAAGTTCATTTATGGCTAGATACACTGGACCTGTCTGTCGGCTTTGTCGTCGAGAGGGAATGAAGCTCTTTTTGAAGGGTGAACGTTGTTACACGGAGAAATGCGCCATTGAGAAGCGGAACGTTCCGCCGGGTCAACACGGCAAGACTCGGAGGCAGAAACTGCTTGGTTACGGTTTGCAGCTTCGTGAAAAGCAAAAAGTGAAGCGTATGTACGGTGTACTCGAAAATCAGTTTCGTCGTTACTTCGAAGCTGCCGAGCGGAAAAGGGGCATCACTGGTGAGACGCTGCTACAGCTTCTCGAGCGTCGTTTAGATAATGTCACCTATCGTCTCGGTCTAGCGACTTCAAGATCACAGGCGAGGTCGCTTGTTAGGCATGGTCATTTATTGGTGAATGAAAGAAAAGTTGATATCCCGTCGTACTCGCTTCGAGCTGGTGATGTCGTGAGTGTTCGGGATTCAAGTCGGAAGAGCCAGCTGATTTCGCATGCGATAGAAGAAGTCAAAGGGAGAGGGATTCCAGAGTGGCTGATGTTTGATTTGGATAAAACCGCCGGCACTGTGGTGTCTCTACCGACCCGGGAGCAGATCAACTTACCTGTGCAGGAACAGCTAATTGTCGAGTTGTACTCGAAATAGTGTGAGTGCCCATGGCTGGGGCAGAGGTGAAATACTGAAAGGATTTATTTGATGCTTTTGAATGGTTTCCAGCGACCCAAGCGGCTGGAGTTCGAAGAAGAAACTTCGACAGAATCTTTTGGTCGTTGTTATGCACAGCCCTTTGAGCGAGGTTTTGGTACTACAGTTGGCAATGCGCTTAGGCGTGTGCTTCTGTCGTCGATCGAAGGTGCTGCAGTTACTGCGATAAAGATTGAAGGTGTTCTACATGAATTTTCTGAAATTCCTGGGATTGTTGAGGATGCGACGGATATCATCCTGAATTTAAAGCAGATCCCAATCAAGTTGCACTCTGATCAGACAAAAATCTTGTATGTGCGGACGGATAAAGCTGGTGAGATTAAGGCAAAAGACATTGAGGCTGACGCCGACGTAGAGATTATTGAACCAGATGCTCATATTGCGACTGTGGCTGAAGGTGGTCGTCTCCAGATGGAGTTGTGTGTGAATAATGGGCGTGGTTATGTGTCGGCTGATAAGAATTTTGACGAAAGTCTTGGAGTCGGTTGGATTCCAATCGATTCCGTTCACGCGCCAGTGAAGAAGGTTAATTATTTTGTTGAAGCTGCACGTCTCGGACAGACAACTGACTACGAAAAATTAACCGTAGACATCTGGACAAATGGTGCTATCGCTCCAAAGGATGCTGTTTCGCTCGGTTCGAAGCTACTTAGTGACCATTTAAATATCTTTATCAACCTTGAGGAGCCTATAGAGCTTCAAGTTGAGCCATTGGTTGAGGAAGAAGAGGTCGTACTTAATGAGCACCTTGATAAGAGTGTCGAGGAGCTTGAACTTTCTGTACGTTCTTATAATTGCCTAAAAAACGCTAATATTAGAACCATACGTGAATTGGTTCATAAGACCGAAGCCGATATGTTGAAGACAAAGAATTTCGGTCGAAAGTCTTTGAATGAAATCAAGGAGATTCTTGTCGGTATGGGTCTCGGTCTTGGCATGCATTTTGATCAACAGGAAACTCAGGCACCACAGGAGTGATTTAAATCTTTGATTCTGTCGTAGAAGATTAAGTCGAGATCGAGGAAGGGATCATGCGTCATCGAGTTGCTCATCGAAAACTTGGCCGGGTTACGGAGCACCGGCTTGCGTTATTGCGTAATCAGGCAGCAGCGCTGCTTCGCCACGAACGCATTGACACAACGGTTGCCAAAGCCAAGGATCTGAGACCATTTGTCGAACGACTGATCACGATAGCTAAGCGTGGTTTAGCGGTCGAAGGAAGCGACGTCACTTTGAATGCCAGGCGACTTGTGCTGAGGGACGTCCAAGACAGAGTTGTGGTGAGTAAGCTGTTTGATTCGATCGCCCCGAGATTCGCCTCACGGGATGGTGGGTATACACGGCTTCTGAGGATTGGTCACCGACGTGGCGACAATTCTGAGATGGCTCAAGTGGAACTCATTGGCAGTGAGTTTTCGCCTGCTGAGAATGCTGAAGATGCGAGTGATGAAGATACCGTCCAGTCCAATGCTACCGAAGAGGCTACTGGGAAAGGTGTTGGTGATCGCCTGCGGAAAGCTGCTGGACGCATTCGCGGTAAAAAATCTAAAGAAACTGAGTCTTCCTAGACCGTACCTGCTTAACGGGTCAGGAAACAGCACCTAGAGAAAGAATGTTTAAACACATTCTTCTAGTGAGGGTGCGTAAAGGGATGGTCGCATTGGATGAACGCCTGTTCTTCTTCCGTTTCTATCCTTCTGTTTCGACTTCCTCCCCGCGTCCAGCTTTGGCGGCAGCGACAATTTTTGGTTGTAGATGAGAAGGAACCTCCTCAAAATGGGAGTATTCCATGTGATAGGAACCACGTCCGCCTGTTACCGAGGTTAGGTGCTGCTCATAAGTGAGGATCTCGGCCATGGGAACTTGAGCCTTAATGACGGTTGTGGCACCTCTGGTTTCCATGCCAGAGATTCTTCCACGACGTCCATTAAGATCTCCCATTAGGTCCCCAGCTGAATCGTTCGGTGCGTAGACTTCAATCGTCATAACCGGTTCAAGAAGGGTTGGACGTGCACGCGACATGCCGTCCTTAAAAGCGAGAGAACCGGCCATTCTGAACGACAACTCGTTTGAGTCTACTTGGTGAAACGAACCATCGAAGAGCGTCACTCTGAAATCTACGACAGGGTAACCAGCTACGAAGCCTCGCTTGCGGGAATCTTGGATTCCTTTTTCGACTGCTGGGATGAACTGCTTTGGAATTGATCCGCCAAAGATTTCGTTTGCGAACTCAAAATCTGTCCCACGTGGTAGGGGTTCAAGTCGAATTTTGCAGTCACCGAATTGTCCGTGTCCGCCGCTCTGTTTTTTATGTCGACCATGAGCCTCTGTTGCTGCGGTGATCGTTTCTCTGT
>CAZQMT010000045.1:0-14513 GCA_964594555.1 uncultured Vicinamibacterales bacterium | reverse complement strand
CCTCATCTCAAGAACTTCGAAATCGAAGGTCCTAACGACATTGCTATCGCCCGATCTGCACTCGACATAACAGGAACCAGGGATCTTGAGGAAAGAGCATTCACGACCCTGAGTGGAGGCGAGAAGCAAAGGGTAATCATCGCAGCTGCACTAGCGCAGCTTGGTGTAAGCGGTGATCGAAAAGAACTTGTTTTCGATCACGCGAACGAACACCAACTACTACTCCTCGACGAACCAACAACCTCACTAGATCTTCGCTATCAACTTGAAATTGCATCTATACTTCACAAACTAAACAGTACGAAACATCTATCAATCATTGTTGCGACACACGATCTAAACTTAGCAGCGGGGCTCTGTCGCGAACTCGTGCTACTCAAAAACGGACATGTGATAGCCTCCGGGCCTACTGAATCCGTACTCGAACCCAAGACCATTGAAGACTTGTACGACACCGAGGTTGAGATTAAACGTCACGTAACAACAGGACGCCTCATGGTGGTACCAATCAGGCAACGGAAAAAAAATTAGCTGTGGCCACGCCAACCCACTATATCGTCACTTTTAGAAGAGCACTTTCTTCGAGCGATGAGAGGAACATCAGGAAACGCCTAGCCATTGTCCTAGCAATCTTCGGGAGTGTGACCCTGTTCGTATGTTTAGTGGCGCCACTCATTGGATCAACATCAATCAATTTACTCAAGGCGCTTAATCCATCAATTTCATTTTCAAATAACATTGACGCTCAGATTCTTTTCGTCGCACGCCTTCCACGAACATTGGCCGCCGCACTCGTCGGCAGTGCCCTCGCAACCGCGGGAGTAGTGCTACAGGCTCTACTGCGTAATCCTCTCGCCACACCATTCACATTAGGCGTATCAGCTGGCGCCTCACTTGGTGCCATGCTTGCCGTTACATTCCGTCTACCAGTCGTATTAGCCGGAGTACCGGCTGTTCCACTCGCAAGCTTCGCCGGTGCCCTCGCTGCAGTCGGGATGGTTTATGTCCTCGCCTCCCTTCCCCATCAGGGATTGTCGACAAACATCTTGTTACTCGCTGGCGTGACATTGAACTCATTATTCTCAGCACTCATTTTATTCGTGCAGTATTTGGCTGACTTTTCTGAATCTTTCAGAACAGTGAGGTGGCTCATGGGGAACCTCGATGTCGCTTCTTATCGCCCAATCCAGATTGCCGCTTTTTTAATTTTTCTGGCATTTGTAATGTACTCTCGTCTACCACGGGCACTAAACCTTCTCGCAATGGGGTCAGAAAGTGCTGCTATTCGAGGCGTCAACATCGTCATCACGCAGCGTGTAGCATTTTTAAGTGCTTCACTTGCCACCGGAGCCGCAGTCTCACTTGGCGGTCCAATCGGATTCATCGGAATAGTAGTCCCTCATCTCGTTCGCCTTCTAGTCGGTGCTGATCATCGCTTAGTCTTACCTGCCTCCGCACTATTTGGCGCGGCATTTTTAGTCTCATGTGACACAGTAGCTCGAGTAGTAATGGCACCACTCGAACTACCTGTAGGTATTATTACTGCACTACTCGGGGGCCCTTTCTTTCTCTGGCTCCTGTTTAAGCAATCAGGAAGAAATCCGGTACCCTAACAGTGGATACAGCTCGACTGCTCGTTCTTATACTCGTAACAGTTATTGGCCTCGAAATCGTGCAGGGTCAATCTATTCAATTTCCCCCTATAAGGACACCTCAACGTATCGTCTCCCTCGTTCCAGCTGTAACAGAGATGCTCGTAGCGATCGGCGCAGGCCAGAAATTGGTCGGAATCGGCAGCTTCGGAAAGCTTCCACCAAGCCTAGACAACGTTCCAAGAGTCGGTGGCCTACTTGATCCAGATACGGAACGCATTCTCAAACTTCGGGCTGACCTTGTGATTCTATATGCCACTCAGACTGACCTACGCGAACAACTTGTACACGCCACAGTGCCCGTATTCGACTATAGCCATACAGGTCTTTCAGATATTACTGACACACTGCGTACCATTGGACAACGTACCGGCCACCTTCAAGAGTCAAAACTACTAGCTCGTAAAATCGAGTCTGCGCTTGAATCCGTTCATAATCGAGTACGTGGTCGGAATCGTCCACGAACACTGCTAGTATTCGACCGTCAACCTTTGAACATTCGTAGTATGTACGCAAGCGGGGGCGTCGGTTTTCTACATGACATGCTTGTCGTCGCTGGAGGCGATAACGTTCTTGGAAACATTGAGCGACAAGCAGTTCAATTGACCACCGAACTTATCCTGTCTACAGCGCCTGAAATAATCATCGAGCTCCGTTACGGAAGTGACCAGCTCAACGCTGACCAGTTGAAGCATGAGCTGAACTCTTGGCATCCTCTCGCGTCCCTCGAAGCCGTGAAATCTGGACAACTGTACCTATTAGAAAGCACGGATATCGTAATTCCAGGCCCACAAGCCGCAATCGGAACTGAGAAGCTGGCTCGTATTCTTCACCCTGACGTATTTTAACGAACTGCAGAAAAATCTATAGAACTGTCTAAAGAAATTATCTCTCCAAGGCGAGTCAGCTTAAATATAGGTTTTAGAGTGAAGTGAAATCAATCTTAACTGGATGAGAAATAATCCCCATCTTATGAGCTTCATCAAACATACGGATCACCGCCGAACGTCCTCGATCACCGTAGTCCAACGTCAACTGATTCACGTACATACCGACAAACTTATCCGTACGATCTCGGTCAAGACCTCGACCAAATTGCTCGGCATATTCCAATGCTTCGGCCCTGTGTTCCAACCCGTACGCGATACTCTCACGAAGCATACGAGAAACTTTCGCTATCGTCTGCGTTCCTAAATCTCGACGGATCACATTTCCACCTAAAGGCAACGGCAACCCATCCGTTCTCTCAGCCCACCAGTGACCAAGATCAACGATCTTTCGCAGCCCGTCCTCAGCGTAAGTCAACTGACCTTCATGGATTAGTAATCCTGCATCAACACTGCCAGCTTTAACTGCTTCTTGAATTTGATCAAACGGCATTACCTGAAACTCAAACACCGGCTCATAAAGTCTTAGAACAAGATACGCAGTTGTCAAAGTCCCTGGAATCGCTACGCGAATACCTTTCACAGCGTCAGGACCATCTGTTCGCGCTACAACGATTGGTCCATAGCGATCCCCCATGCTTGCCCCGTGCGGCAAAAGTGCATACCGATCAGAAAGATGGGCATAAGCATGAAAAGACACTGCGGTCACTTCGTACTGTCCATCGAATGCAGCACGATTCAGTGTTTCAATATCAGCCAAAACTTGACCAATCTCGAGATTCTCAGCTGAAACGGCTCCACTAGCTAGACCGTAAAACATAAAAGCATCATCAGGATCAGGACTATGCGCCACTATAATTTTCATGAAACCCTCAAACACACATTGCTATAGACAATTTAAAGACACACCATGTGTAACACAGGTATTGGCCCAAGAACATCGAAATACTACTTTAAAAAATTCATTGTGCTTTAACCAAGCAGATCTTAGAAAACCTCTGATTAATAAATCGACTAAACATCGTCATCAGTCTCGACATAATAGGGCTTTGAAACTCGCTTAACAACTATCGTAAGACCGAATAAAACTAGAACAACCGACGCAGTTGAACCAACAAAAATACCAGCGCCTCTTACTACTTTCAGCTGTGTTACCGGAGCCGTTCCTTCGACGATAGAGCTGGCCTGCGACGCCAACCAAATACGCTCCTCTGCCGTCCGCGTCATCAGTTGATGGGCTAGGAACATGATCCCCAGTGACAACAGGCCGACTACCAACAAAGGATGACGTGAATTTTTTCTAGTTAAAACACTCAGTGAGGCTAAAACAACCGCTAGAACGCCCAGGCAAAGTACCCACCAGCCCATAACATCTGGTACACCTCCTATGGCTGAATCACCAACGAACCCCCACGGTAAAAATGCACTCACGACGAGGGACAAACCTGCAGCAATAGCAACGTAGTAGGCTCTCATCGAATGGCGTACCACTTCGAGGTAGCGTTCACTGACACTCATAGCGACGAGTCTACCACGCACCTGGACCACTCGTAATAGATCCAAACTCGACGAAATTTTATTATGCAGAGGAAGTCAGTCGTTCCGTTGCAGTCGGGGAATCTTTTACAGTACGAACTTGAGGCAAATGGGAAAATAGTTCGCTAGTTAAATCCTACAGTCAAACATCAAAAGAAGACCCACAGCCGCAGGTACTCTTAGCGTTCGGATTCTTAAATACAAGAGTTTGCCCGAGCATGTTGTCGTCACAGTCAAGAACCGTACCATCAAGATACTTAAGGCTCTTTGGGTCAATAAAAAGAGTTCCGCCATGAGGGCTCTCAATAACTTGATCGCCAGATCGAGACTCACCTTCCCAGGCGAAAACATAGCTTAGCCCTGAACACCCTCCGGCTTTGACACCAATCCGTAATCCACCATCAATAATGCCAGACTCATCCCTAAGGGCCTTAATGCGTTTACCCGCACTTTCAGTGACGTGAATCATGTATGCCTACACTACTACATCTAAATTATTTTTGTTGGCCGACACCTGCAACCGTTACCTTATTTACCTTACTGACACTACTGGGTGTCTTGCGCTGATAGTCCATTACGGCAGCGCGAATTGCCTGCTCAACGAGCAACGCGCCGTGTTGCCGTGAGCCAAGTAAACCAAGTGTACTCGCAATCTCGTGCCCCTTCATCTGCAAAGCAGACTCCAGAGTGATGTCTTGTAACCACTCACTAGCAAGACTGGCACTCGCTATGGAAGGACCACAACCGTAAGCCTTAAACCGAACATCTACGATGAGCCCTGTTTCAGAATCAATCCGAATCTGGAATCTTACAATGTCACCACAAGTTTCCCCTTCGACTATACCAGTGCCAACCTGACAATCATCTGTGTTAAACGATCCGACGTTCCTCGGCCGATTAACATGGTCAAGTAATTGAGACGAGTACACCACTAACCCTCTCCAGACAGAGAATTCGCATCCACTGAATCTGATTCGTACACTGGCGACAATTCGCGTAACCTGTTGACGGCTCGGCTTATGATTTGAATTGCATAGTTGACCTGCTCAACATCATTAAATCGTCCGAGACCGAGTCTAATGGATGCCCGCGCAAGCTCTCGAGGAATTCCAAGTGCTGTCAGAACGTAGGACGGCTCATCACTTCCCGATGCACAAGCAGAACCTGTTGACATCGCTACATCGCTCACACTCATTACTAAAGACTCGCCAGTAATACCAGGGAAGCTAACGTTTAAATTGTTTGGGAGACGGTCACGCATAGAACCATTGATACGAAGACCACTAATATTCCCTTGTAATCCATCAAGTAAATGATCACGAAGTGAACACACTCGCTTTTGCTCGGCAGACATTTCATCCCGACAAAGCCTCGCTGCCTCACCAAACCCGACGATAGCCGGTACATTCAGCGTGCCTGAACGCAATCCATCTTGCTGTTCACCACCATCTATTATCGGAGTCAAACGGATGGAAGGACGTTTCCGGCGTACATAGAGTGCACCGACGCCTTTAGGGCCATACATTTTATGTGCAGTAATACTCGCAAGATCGACCGAAAGCTCTCCAACATTAAACGGCACTCTACCTACCGCCTGGACAGCATCAGTGTGGAAAAGAATGCCCTTCTTCTTAGCGATGCTACCAATTGCAGCAATCGGCTGGATTACTCCGATTTCCGAGTTAGCGGTCATGATACTAATCAAAATCGTTTCACTCGTAATAGCCCGTCTTACGTCATTAGGATCAACACGGCCATCCTTTCCAACGGTTAGGTATGTGATCTTAAATCCAATTTTTTCAAGGCGGCGACACGAGGCAATTACTGCTCTATGTTCGATTACGCTTGTAATGATATGACGTCCGCGATCGCAATACGCTTCCGCCACCCCCTTAATAGCGTGGTTATCTGATTCAGTTGCACCACTCGTAAATACAATTTCTTTAGCTCTCGCACCAATTAAGTCTGAGATATGGCGGCGTGCTCGATCGACCGCCTTCTCAGCTTCCCAACCAAAACGATGTGTCCGACTAGATGGATTACCAAACCGCTCAGTAAAATAAGGTGCCATCGCCTCAAACACCCTAGGATCAGTGGGTGTCGTGGCATGACAGTCCATATAAATAGGCAACTGCATCGAATTCAGGAGTCCTAAGAAGGGTCAGATACGGGCAGACGAAGAACGCCGACTTACCAGCATAGGAGTCAGTGATTCACTATCACTATCACTATCACTAGCAAGCTCAGAAATCGTGAAAGTGTGCAGGGTGTCAACGATACGGTCCTTAACTCGCCACAGAGGATCACGTACGTTGCACTTAGAATACTGATCACATGTATCCACCTGCGGCGAACAAGCGGTCACTGTGACGGGACCATCAATTGCTTGAATAACATCACCGACAGAGATTTTTTCAGCGGGACGCGCCAAGTGGTACCCCCCTCTCGTTCCTTTTTGTGAAATCAGTAGACCTCGACGAGTAAGCCTCTGAAGCACTTTCGCCATAAGCTCAAGTGGAATGTCAAATTGTCCTGCGATCTCTCGAGCACTCATTGAATTTACCGCATCATGCACTGCAATATGTTTCATTGCCATCAGCGCGTAGTCACTCTTTTTCGACAGCCTGAACATGATGTTAAACCCAAATATAAAAGTAAGGTTCTATTCTAGCACCTAGTCGGAAAACCATTAATACTTCGGCTGCGTTGGATCAACTTGATCAATCCAGTCAAGAATCCCACCTTTAAGATTCTTAGTTCGGCTAAAACCAGCTTCACGGAGCGACCTAACGGCTTTAGCACTACGAACCCCAGACTTGCAGTGCACAATAATGTCACGAAATTCGTCGAGCTCATGCATCCGTTTTGAGAGATCACCAAGAGTAATAAGCGTCGAACCAGGAATACGACAGATTTCGTATTCTTGTGGCTCACGCACATCCACCAATAGGACTTCACGTTTAGCTTCAAGAAACTTCTGTAAGTCGATTACCGTGACCTCAAAATCCTGATCAATATCCATCTTTTGTTCAACATTTACAGGGGACGTCACACCACAGAACTGATCATAATCAATCAATTCTCGAATGGTCGGATTAGTTCCACACACGGGACAATCTGGATCTTTCCGGAGCTTCAACTCGCGAAATCGCATACGTAACGCATCAAAAATCAAAAACCGACCAGCCAGCGGCTCGCCCGCACCAATGATCAACTTAATTGCCTCAGTAGCTTGAATAGTCCCAATTATTCCAGGTAGAACACCTAAAACTCCGCCTTCGGCACAACTCGGTACCAAGCCGGGGGGAGGAGGTTCGGGATAGAGGCAACGATAACATGGTCCATCCTTCATACCGAACACAGATGCCTGACCTTCAAAGCGAAAAATACTGCCGTAGGCATTAGGTTTACCAAGCAACAGACACGCGTCATTAACAAGGTAACGCGTCTGAAAATTGTCTGTGCCATCAACTACGACATCGTAAGACTCCATGATTTTAAGGGCGTTCGTAGACGACAACAACTCCTCGTACGTCTCGACAGACACCATAGGATTAATGGCTTTAATACGATCACGCGCAGAGTCCAACTTTGATCGTCCCACATCGTCCGTACCATGGATGATCTGGCGCTGTAAATTACTGAAATCAACTGTATCAAAATCGACTAGCCCTAACGTACCAACCCCCGCAGCACCAAGATAAAGTGCTACTGGTGATCCGAGCCCACCCGTACCAACACAAAGTACACGTGCTGCTTTCAGCTTTCGCTGGCCGTCCATACCTACCTCTGGCATGATCAAATGTCGGCTGTAGCGCTCGACCTCATCGTTAGTCAACGAAGGCAGAGCTTTATCAACCAGGGGAGGGTTTAGCTCCAATGTCTCAGCGCCTCCGGCTACCGACGGTACGATGCTGACCGTGTCACCTTCTTTCAGAGGAGTATCTTCTTTTTGCAAGTATCGAATATCTTCGTCGTTCACATAAACGTTAACGAAACTACGAAGCCGACCATCCTCCGCATATAGATGCTTACGCAGATCACTGTAACGTGTCGAAAGATTAGCTAACAACTCACCAACAGTTGCACCTTCGATCTCAAGTGTCTCTTGTTTGTCAGTATACGGACGAAGAGGAGTAGGAATAAGTACTTTGTTCGACATGCGACCTCTGTTTTCGCTTTAAATCCTGTTAAAGTCAATAAATGTTTAGTTACAGTTAGTTGCCAGAGCGGAACGACCTAATTATCTCATTATTCGAACCAATCCTATGAATCTCAAAGCGAGCCATACGCTTCCACCGTCTGCTCATCAAATACCGACCGATCCTCACGGAGAACCCATGAACGCACATCAACTGATGTCCCAGCCTCAACTGAGACGATTACATAACTGAATGCCGGCCAAGCATGTTCAAGATCGTACTGCGACGGTTGAGCGGGATGATCTGGATGCGAATGGTAGAACCCCAGAAGCTCTGCCGATAAAAGCTTCGCTCGATGCTCAGCAGAACGGTAATCGTCTGGACGAATTAAGAACCGTCGCCGCGGCCCCTCATCGGTCTTATTTTCAAGCCCATAAGCTTCTACAACCTCATTGACACGTCCCAACAACGCACCACAGCATTCATTCGGATACGTTTCGCACGCATGCCGACGGATCCATTCGATGACCCCACTCAAAAGTCTTATCGGCACTATGAGCATTGGCACCGTAGGCTCAGCAATCATTGAGAGTCGTCCTTGAAATCCAGGAATACGTAAGAGTCTATTATAGGCTTATTTTAAGCTAGAATCTCTCGTAGCCTAGTTATACACCGCAAAAGAAAGCGCTTAGAACAACATCTGTTCAAATCTTTTCGGCAAAAAGGACTTTCATCGCAGACCACTAAGGCTCTGTTATACTGCAACCGTTTAGTTTCTTCGACCTGAGCGGTGCTTTGCGTAAGGCTCCAGGTTACTCCCCACATGGCTATGACACGCGTTCGCTTCGTTCATGCTGGCGATCTTCATCTCGACACGCCGTTTCAAGGCATTTCACGTGTTGCACCAAACATCGCCGAGGCACTTCGTGATGCCTCACTTGCAGCGTGGGATCACCTCGTGCAACTGGTTATTGAACGTGAAGCCAACTTTCTCTTACTTGCCGGTGACATCTACGACGGTCCAGACCGCGGTGTCCGGGCTCAACTCAAATTCTATGAGGGCCTTCAACGTCTCACACAATCTGGCATTCAAACCTTTATTGTTCACGGCAACCATGATCCATTGGATGGCTGGTCTGCTATTCGAGACTGGCCAAGCGGTGTTACCGTCTTCGGTTCAAAAAAAGTCGGATCTGGCGATGTCATCCGCAATAACCAAAAACTAGCCACCATACATGGCATTAGTTACGCACAACGCGAGGTTACCGAGAACCTATCTCGCCGTTTTCACCGTACCCCAAGCGAGGGTCTTCAAATCGGCCTCCTACACTGCAATCTCGGTAACGACCAAGAACACGCACCATACAGCCCATGTTCTGTGGACGACCTTCGTCTGGCTGGCATGAATTACTGGGCCCTAGGACACGCTCACCGACATCGAGTAGTTCATTCTCGAAATCCCTGCATTGCTTACTCGGGTAGTCTTCAAGGCCGGTCAACAAAACCAGGAGAGGACGGACCTAAGGGCGCACTTATCGTCGAAGCAGAGGATACAACTATCACCCACACTGAATTCGTAGCACTCGACCTGGTACGATTTGTCACATTTGAACTTGATATTGCTTCTGTGGTTGATCTTCCCTCATTGCGACGAGCACTTTCGGAACGCAGCGAAGAGTTCCAACTGATGCACAAAGAACGAGGCCTGCTCTTACGTGTGCGCCTATTCGGCCATGGAGAAGTCCATAAAGACTTACGGCGCATGGACGCCTTAGAAGAACTGTTAAAAGAACTCCGCCGAGAAGCTGACGGTGTTAAGCCATTCATTTGGTGGGATTCACTCATCGATGAAACTTCACCGTCACTCGACTTAGACGCAATCCGTCAGCGTAATGATTTCTCAGCCGAACTACTAGAATTGAGTGCTAAGTTGCAAAAATCAACTAGCGAGCTACGCGATCTTATCTATGACGGAGACGAACCGCTAAAACGTGTTGGCGTACCACGTGTGCTTGATCTACCAGAGGGAGAAACAGACTTAGAACTGCTCAAAGAGGCCGAAAAAATAGCCCTAGAACTTCTGGAAGACGAGCTGAAAGATTAACGTAGCTTCCCGACGAGAACCCTGACATTCAACGATGAGAATCAAAGGTTGGCACGTGAATGGCTTCGGCGGCTTTCATAACTACAGCATTGACAATCTACCGGCTGGTCTGACTGTCCTCGTCGGCCCAAACGAATCTGGCAAAAGCACTCTTCTCGCATTCATTAGGACAATCTTGTTCGGATTTCCAGACGGCCGAAGCAAAGAACTAAAGTATCCACCACTGAACGGCGGCCGCCACGGCGGTCGTCTCATCCTTACAGCACGCGGACAGGACTACGTCATCGAGCGGCACGCGGGAGAAAAAAATTCCTTCGTGCTGACATTGCCTGACAGCCGGTGTGGCGACGAGTCTGATTTGCGTTCTCTAACCGGTGGAGCTGACGACAAACTTTTTCGATCCGTTTTTGCCTTCAGTCTTACCGAATTACAGATGCTAGAAACCTTAACAGCGGAAGGTGTACGTGATCGAATTTTTTCGGCCGGAATTTCTGGAGCGGGCCAATCTGCTCGTGCAGCCATGAAAGAACTAGATGACCGATCAGCCACATTACTAAGACCTCGTCGCCAAGAACGAATCAGTCAACTTCTTAGTGAAATTAACGAAATCGATGAACAACTCGAGAAGGCGAAAGTTTCAGCCAAGAGTTACCTCGATTGGGTCAGAAACGAAGAGAACTGTAAGATAGAAGGCGAGAAACTCCTAGGAAAAATCAAAGAATCAAAGGAACGCGAGACAGAGCTCAATACGCTCTTGGAGTTAGGCCCAGATTGGACCCATCTACAAAATATTAAGTCTGAACTTAACACCACTGAGTCGGTCGCTGAATTCCCAGAAGATGGTGAAGAACGCCAGACATATCTGGCGAAAAAATTCTGCGCTACCGAACAATCAATCGAAGAATTCAAAAACACCAAAAAGACTGTAAAACATCGCCTAGAGGCACTTGAATCCCAACGCTTACCTCAATCTCGAGGACGGGTAACTCTCCTGTGCTTACTAGTTCTGCTCACTCTGAGTTCGGCATCCGTTGTCTTGAGCATATCAAGTGATAATTTCATGCCTTACGGGTCGTTGGGCATCGTCGCTAGTATGTGTCTCACCTATCTGCTTTGGCAACGACAGCGCGTAAACGCTCAAATCGAAAACGAGCGGAACGATAACATGGCAGTGTTCGACAAGGAATTAAAGCACGCTGCTCTAAAAATAAAAGACCTCGAAAACGATCTTCATCGCTGGCTCGAAGAACAACAAAAACTATATCGAGAAGCTGGGGCAACTGACGACAACTCCTTCCAGAACCTTCTAAATAAACACAAAGAGCGGGCCAGACTTCGAATAAATTTCAATGACCTTGAAAAACAGATACTTGCCAGAATAGGTCGAGGACCAAGTGCAGATACACTGCGCCAGCTATTGTCTGGTGGCCATATCGAAAAGTGGCGGAGTGAAGCTAAGTCTGCCAAACGCGAAACAGAGAACCTACAAAACTTGCGTGATAAGGCGATCGCACAACATCGTGACGCACAACGTACAAAACTCGAGCTGGAAGCTTCTGCTGACATAATACGCCTGGAAACCATCCGGGAAGGGCTTCTCTCCGAACTCAACATCGCTACACACCGCCGAAGAACTATCGGCTTAGCACGTACGTTGATTGAGGAAACTCTCAGAAAATTCGAGCGAACTCGTCAACCTCGAGTATTCGACCAAGCTTCAAAGATGTTTTCTTTCGTTACAGAGGGACGCTACGAACGACTATTCCAACGAGAGTCAGATAACAAGACCGTGCTAATAAACAAGAACAAGGAATCTTTGGCGCTCGAGACACTTTCTCGAGGCACAGCGGAACAACTATACCTTTGCATTAGACTGGCACTCGCCTCTGAATTTGGCCACCGAAGTGAAGCTCTTCCTATCGTAATGGATGATGTGTTTGTGAATTTCGATCCAAGTCGAGCACGGGCGATCGGTCAAATCGTAACGGAATTCGCACGCACCCAACAAGTACTCATATTCACTTGTCATCCCTCTACAAGTGACATGCTAATAAATCTCACACCCAAAGCCCGCATAGTCACGCTCGGCACAAACACCCCTGATTCATAGCGCACTTTCAAATATTTCTTTGCTGTACGACATCCAAAATTCTGGCCCCTAAATTGATCTGTAAAAAGTTATCAAATTCGAGCACACCACAGAATTTTCGAATAAACTTCGAAGCATGAAAATCGAGACTTTCCATATGGAGCGGTGGCAATCTGCCTTTGAACACAACGTCGAGTTCAATCTCTCAGAAAGTGGAGTTCAACCTCTGAGACTCGATGAATTAATCTGCGACCCTAGCCAGACGAGTAAATTACTTAACCAGGAACTCAGCTACACACAAACCAACGGCACTCAAGAATTACGTGAAGTAATAGCGGCACAGTATCCTGGAACTAGTCCAGACAATGTCCTGGTAACCAACGGTGGAGCCGAAGCGAACTTTCTTGCCATTTGGCACCTTCTAGACTCTAGTGACGAGGCGATCGTCATGGCTCCTAATTATCCACAGATTTACAGCCTGGCACATGCGTCCGCAGGGAATGTCCACAAATGGTGGCTTCGCGAAACGCACGTTGGCAATAAACGTCGGTGGCGAGTGGACTTAGATGAATTACACAAACTCATTACACCGCGAACTAAAATGATCGCCATCTGTAACCCAAACAATCCAACGGGCTCACGTTTGGATGAATCAACCTTAAAATCGATTTGTGAGATTGCTGAAAAGCACGGCACTTGGATCTTGTCAGACGAAATTTACCGTGGAGCAGAACGAGACAACCAGAAAACTCCGTCTTTTTGGGGACAATACGAACGCGTGATCGTAACAAGTGGATTTTCAAAAGCCTACGGTCTTCCAGGACTTAGAATTGGCTGGATCATCACATCCGCCTCAGAAATAGATACGTTGTGGGCGTATCATGACTACACCACAATCGCACCTGGTGCGTTGAACGACTACCTCGCCACCAGAGCCCTATCGCCTCAAATGCATGCAGCGATCCTGACTCGTACACAAAAGATACTGAAACACAATTATCCAATCGTTCGTGAGTGGGTCTCATCACTAAACGGCATCTTAGAACACATCCCTCCAGAAGCCGGTGCGATCGCCTATTTGCGATACAAGCTTCCAGACAATTCGACTGAATTAGCGAACAAATTACGCGAGCAGCATAGCGTCTTGATCGTCCCTGGTGACCATTTCGGGATGGACGGGTATTTCCGTATCGGCTACGGTGCGAACGCTGAAGTTTTAAAATTAGGACTTGAAAGACTTGGTAAGCTTGTTAAAGCACTAGCAACTGACGCAGCATCCTAAATCACAGGCTAACTAAAATAGATTTAAATCGGAAATAACAATGATCGGCGACATCACGCAGAGTTAACTGAGGCAGAAAGAAATAACCATGACAAACAACGGCTCAAAGACTTCAGCTGCTGGACCACTCGATGGAGTCACGGTACTTGATCTCACACGAATTTTGTCAGGCCCGTACTGCACCATGATCTTGGGCGACATGGGCGCGAGGGTTATTAAGATTGAACAAGCCGGACGTGGCGACGACACACGTGGTTGGGGACCTCCATTCATCAACGGTGAAAGTGGCTATTTCCTTAGCGTTAACCGTAACAAACTTAGCGTTACGCTCAACTTTAAGCATAAAGCCGGGCGAAAAATTCTTGATTCACTCATCGAGCAGGCTGACGTTCTCGTCGAAAATTTCAGGCCTGGCACACTGGATAAAATTGGCCTGGGCTTCACAGAGGTATCCCAGCGATGGCCAAAACTTATTTATTGTTCCGTCTCTGGCTTCGGCCAGACAGGACCAAAACGAAAACTACCCGGATACGATGCCGTGGTGCAAGCCGAAGGTGGACTAATGAGTATAACCGGTCCGCGTGACGGTACATCCTATCGCCTCGGTGTCGCAATTGCAGATATCGTTTCCGGCATGTTCGCAGCACAGGGCATTACCCTTGCTCTTTTAAGTCGTGAGCGCACTGGACGAGGACAGCTCGTCGACATTGCAATGCTCGATTCGGTAGCGGCACTGCTGACCTACCAGGCGGGAATCTACTTCGCCACAGGGACAGCACCAACCCGCATGGGAAATCGTCATCCTACCATCGTCCCCTATG
>CAZQMT010000044.1:8380-14549 GCA_964594555.1 uncultured Vicinamibacterales bacterium | reverse complement strand
TTAACGTTTTTCGTCGGACCTGAGAGGCACATTAAGATTTCCTTGTAGCCTCGCTGAGTAGCCGATAGACTGGATTACGGGTTACTCTTATTCCTTCGGTTATGCTCCAGCTCGTAACTCAACCTCTGAGGGCACCTATGCAGAAACCTAACGAACACACTGAAGCACGTCGTGCGTTTCTGAAATTCATCGCCGGAAGCCCCTTAATAACCGGTCTCGCACTACATGGGACTCTAGCCGACTCTCTGCTGGCATCAGATAAAATCATGGCCCAGTCGACGAGGGAATTTGCTGGTCTCGGTAATGAACTCATCTCATCACCAGAAGAAGCCATCAATATTTTCGATTTCGAGGCGGTAGCTCAACAAGAACTCCCGCCGGCGCACTGGGGCTATCTCGCGACAGGAACCGATGACGACATAACTCTTCGCGCCAATCGAGAAGGGTTCGAACAGTTCCAGCTTCGCATGAGGCGCCTAGTCGATGTTCAGCACATCGACATGTCAAAGAAGATATTTGGTACAACGTGGCCAACACCAATTGTGATCGCACCCTGTGGTCACCAAATGGCCTTCCATCCCGAAGGAGAGCTTCCCGTCGCAAGAGCTGCACGTACTAAAAATCACCTTCAAATTCTCTCAACCGTCAGCAACACCTCAGTCGAAGATGTAACCGAGGCCAGAGGGGAGCCCATTTGGTACCAACTCTACGCAACAAAAAACTGGGAGGTTACAGAAGCACTAGTCAAACGTGCAGAGGCTGCCGGATGCCCTGCAGTAGCAATCACTGTCGACCTACAAGGCGGTAGCAACAGGGAAACCATGAAAAAGTTCGCTAAATTAGACAAACGTGATTGTACAAGCTGTCATCTTTCGCCTGGCGAGGAAGTTGCGTTCAATCCTATGTACGACGGACTCAATGTGCCCGCAGAAAGCAGTTACGGACTCAGCCTAACATGGGATTTCGTTAGAAAAGTACAAGACCTTACCACCATGAAAGTACTCATTAAAGGCATCGTAGCCGCTGAAGACGCACGTCTTGCCGTTGAACACGGCATCGATGGAATCATCGTGTCAAACCACGGAGGACGAGCCGAAGCCAGTGGCCGGTCAACGATCGAATGCCTTCCTGAAATCGTGGAAACAGTACAAGGAAAGATCCCCATCCTAATCGACAGTGGATTCCGTCGAGGCACAGACTTCTTCAAAGCCCTAGCCCTCGGCGCAGACGCCGTTTGCGTTGGGCGTCCCTATCTATGGGGACTAGCGTCATTCGGACAAACAGGTGTTGAAGCGGTTCTAACTCTCCTACGCGCAGAGCTCGAGCTCGTTATGCGACAAACGGGAGTAACATCACTAAATCAAATCAGCCGCGCACACATCGAGAAACACTTGGGCTAAACCAGATGAATCGTCCTTAATTCTTACCCGCGTAGTTATACAAAACCGTTGCAGCTACTTTCGAAGCACCAGCCATACCATAAATCTGTCCGGCACCCTCAATCACGTAGAACTCGTTGTTCGCGTGCGCTCCTCCACCATGCCCAACACCAGCACCTATGATGGGGATATTGATCGGGTCCTTCCCGAACAAATATCCAGGCCAATATCCCCCTGTGGTTTCAGACTCTGATCGGAGAGACATCGGAACAGTATGAGGCACATTGAAAATTGACAACGCACGCAATCCAGCCTGCGCCAATTCGCCGTCGACGTGCCCCTTCCTCCAGGGTACGTCACCAATAATCTTCATCTCTACGTCCTCATAGCCATTTCGGTCAATCTGCGCCTTAATTTTCTGGACCAAATCAATGCCGTCTTGTACAGGCTGGTACCGAATATTGTGCTTCGACGTAATTTTGCTTGGCAGAATCGCCCCAGCCCCACCACCGTACATATTGCCACCCCAGATACCATCAAGATTGAATGACATCCCAAAACTCGCCATTTTTAAATGCTCAAAGGGATCTTCAGAAATAAATCTCGCCACACCAAGATTGCGTGCCGCAGCTTCCATGTCAAATCCCTTGGCTCTTTCCTTTAAACTCGCTACCGTTCCTGCGGACAATGGTTCGATGTCATCATAAAATCCTTCAACACGAGCGATATTTCCATTTTCATCGATGATCGATTCGAGCATCTGCATGTGACGCCAAGCCGGGCTATCAACTGCACGCTTTCGTCCACCATGAATATCTCCGTATACCGGCCCCCGACCCCACTTTGCTCCGCTCGTGGTCAGCTCTATGTAGACACAACCTTCTGAAGAACCATTACTAAGACCGCTTCGTCCCGTGTAGCTCTGCCTACCACCACTCCACATCTCATCAGCGTCAGCAAATAGTTCCTGATTTTCTTTGACGAACTTACGCAAACCGATAGACATCCTCTCTTCATCACCCTCGGCGACCACGATTAAATTCATGGGCAACTTCCCTGTAACCGCTTTGATCGCGCGAAGTGCATTCAGCCTGACCTGGTTGCCACCCTTACTATTTGTCGCGCCACGGCCAATCAAAACTTTCGGGACCGGTGGTTGCTCAACAATAACACCTTCAAATGGCGGATAGTTCCAGAGATCAGGTTGAGTGATAGGCATGTTGTCATACATCCAGTACATCAACAGCGTTTTATCTGCTCCTTCGTCACACTTAGCGTAGACCACGGGATTCCCTTGCGCACCCCACTCAGTCTCACCCACCTCATGAACGGCAGCATCACATCCAAGTTCATCAAAAAATCCCCGAACCATCCGTGCTGACTCTGGAATACCTTCACCCGTATTCGAAATAGAAGGTTGTTGGATCCAGCGCTGGAAATCGCGTACGTCTTCTTCAAAATTGTCATCGATGTATTGGAAAATCTCGGCCAACTCATCAGAAACCTGAGACATATCTGGCGCAATGTCAGTATCACCATTAGGTCTGAGACCAAGACCTGACTCAGCAACTTCAGATTCAGCAGAACCTGGCGAAACCTGTCCTCCAGAATCGTTTTCACTAGCACAACCACTCACAAAGACGAAAACACTAAGCAAGGATATAAAAAGTCGCATTTCGCAGCCTCCTGGTTACCGTTACCGCTAGAACCGATGAGCCTTCTTGACTCCATCAATATTTGACATCGTTAAATTATGAATTTACACACCACCTGAAAGGCGTACAAGACAGAAAAATCTTAATGCCTCTGTCCCCGAAACTCCGCTATCTCCATCGCCGCCCACAAGGCCATCGCTCCTCCTCGATCGTCAGCCCCAAAGATGGCAGCCCTGTCGAGATAATAACGCCTGGGATCTCCAGCTCCTGTTCCTGTGCATACGTCAACCAACGTACCATCCAGAGCGACATGAGCAGCAAGGGCACGCCAACCTCGGTCAATAATTGACACATATTCGTTATCAAGCCAACCGAGACTCAGACCACGAGTCAAAGCCACAAGTGTCATCGCAGTTACCGTCAATTCCCGATAACTACCAGGTTCATCTACAACTTGTCGCCACATTCCATCCGGGGCCTGATGCCGTGCAAGAGCCGCGGCATGTCTACGATAGATTTCAAGAACCTTCTGACGTTCAACCCAATCATCTGGAAGATGCGTTAAGGCCTCCATTAACCCAAGAATGGCAAAACCATTCCCCCGTCCCCAGGCATGAGGACCATCCAGAGCATGGATAAATAGTCCATCTGGCCTCTGAAGTTGATCCGCATACGATGTGAGTAGTCGACCAACAACTACGGCATACCTTTCGTCATCAGTAATAGCAGAAACTCGTGCTAGTAAACTCGTTGCCATGAACATATCATCAGTCCATTTCCGAGGAAATCTAAGAATGTCATCATCAACTTGAGGCAAAATGAATTCAGCTGCTTTCACCGAAAGTTTCACGGCAGAATCGATTTCATCGGACGAGACATTTTGATCGAGTGAAGAGAAATCCGCAAACGCAAAATGACCAGCCAAGCTCGTTAGTCTGTATGGTTCGGCAATAGTTGGCTCTTCTCCAGAAAGAAAGGGTGACATCTGCCGACGAACCTTCTCAATAAGCTCCGTATCATGAAGGCGTCCTGCGAGACGCAGTGTGTTCGACCATGCCACGCTCGGGATATAGCTCATCCTTGGATTTTCAGGGTATCGATGAGCAAGTAATTCTGCAATCTTGAGAGGTGAACGTTCGCTCCTTTTAATCAGGACATCATGCAGAGGGGAACGCTCAAGCGTAGAGGCCGCATTCAGAACATCCTCCAACATACCTGAAGCTTCATTAGGGGTGGTCGACACTCGTATCGCCGCTACTGGTGCTAGTCCTGATGGGGTGGCCAATGACAACGCAGAAGCCAGCGAACCCGCTGGTGGAAGTGAGGCGTTAAGTCGTAGGCCAGTAGCTATCTTTGAAAATTCCCACTCTGTACGTGACCCCGAACGAACCTCGAGAACCAAGTCAGCCGCTTGAAACGCAACCCAACGCCATACGTACCGTATTTCTGGTGCAGTCTCATCATTGTAGAACCCATCTTTAGGAGGGAAAACTACATCTGGAAGAGTCGCTCCCGTACTTCCCTGATCAGCAAAACAATGTGATGGGAAAGCACACGGTAATGCGGCGATTACCCAGTCACGCCTGAGGGATGGAGGTGCGACAGTTTTAAACCATCGAATCGCGGCAATAACAGACCAGGCACTCTCAGATGCCCCATCGAGTCCCCCCACGATCACGAGTCGTCTCTTGGGACTATCCACAAGACTCGAATCCTCTATGGTAAGGATACGCGCTTCAGATCGCGTCAGGCCAGCAGCTGTCAGGCTCGATGGCTCACCAGGAAGTGCCGCAACTTCACCGACTGAATCCGTAATGTCCCCATCTATCTGTCCAGCAACTGCAGATATACAGGAAAGCGCCATCATCATCGCCGTGATATATGGAACAGTTGAAAACATTTAAAGCCTCCGTGTTCACGTACCCAGAGTTATCTCACTTGCCAAAACCGCAAGCTTTGTTACGCAGACTAGGCTGTTATAGACACAACGTCAATGTTCTTTCGGAATGCACGAATTCAATGGCTTACGGACCATTGTTGATTATTTGAAAATTACGTTAAAATGATCTATATTCTTATTAAATATTCATTTTTTATTGTATCCATTAATAAAGATAGGCTATTTCTTTTTATTTTTATCATAAATATAAATATTCTTTTTTTTCAAGGTTTTCAATTAACCCGTCTAATCTTAACCCCTCATATATAGGGAGACACGCTGTGGACAGTTCATCTTTACGTGATTTTTTGGAAATCCCATATGACCAACTCGAAGAACTAAATCTCGAGTCGAAGAGCCTACGTTTGCAGCGCGTACCAGAACACAAAGTTCGGGAAGAACGTGAGAAATACCTAACAGATGAAAAGCGCATCAAAGCGGTTACCGTATGTTTCTCCGACCTCGAAGGTCGTCGGCATATGTTGGACTACGACAAAAAATTTCTATTAAAGGCCTCTGATAATCTGACTTTCGATGGCTCATCTATTCGAGGTTTTTCAGACCAAGAAGAATCGGACCTTCGACTTTTCATCGACTGGCCTTCATTTTACTGGTTACCAGCTGATGTGTTCGGACCTGGGAAAGTATTAGTCCACGGTGAAGTTCGGGAGCGTGACGGTTCCCCTTACTCCAGTGATATCCGGTCCCTTCTAAAGCAATTCACTAATGCCTTGTACGAGAAGGACGGTATTACGGCAAATGTATCAAATGAGATCGAAGGTTTTATTTTTCGCGGCCAAGACGCAGAGCGGCATTATCACGAAACGCGAAAATTCGATTTTATCTCAATTGGTGGCTACTATCACTCACTCCCGGGTGACATTCTTCGACAATTCATCGATTCAGCTGCTGAAGTGCAACGCGCTATGGGCTTCGCAAATGAAAAAGACCATCCAGAGGTCGCTCCATCACAATTCGAAATGAATTATAGCTACACCGAAGCCTGTATCGCAGCTGACCAAGTCGAACTCTACAAGTTGATCTGTCGCCAAGTAGCGAAGCGATACGATATGACTGCATCTTTTCTACCTAAGCCTGTGACTGGAGTCAACGGAAGTGGTATGCACACCAACGTGTCACTAATGCGAGATGACAAAAATCTTTTCTATGCACCAAAAGGCAAGGACGGATTATCG
>CAZQMT010000044.1:0-8370 GCA_964594555.1 uncultured Vicinamibacterales bacterium | reverse complement strand
GATGGAAATTCATTGAACGTATCTTGAATAACGCACCTGATCTCTGCTTGATTTTAAACGCGAGCGTGAATGCATACCGTAGACTCGACCCTCAGTTTGAGGCCCCTAATCAAATCAAGGCATCCGCTATCGACCGTGGTGCAATGATACGAATCCCTCTTGGAAATGAACGCTCCGCACGCGTCGAAGTGCGCTCGGTGGCGCCGGATGCGAATCCTTACATGACTATTTACGCCATTCTACGTTCAGGACTCAAGGGACCTCTACCAAACAAAAGTGACAACGAGGGGAAACGCGCCAGGACACGCTTTCTTCCAGACAACATCAACGACGCAATTCGTATATTTAAGGCAAGTCGGTTCGCCATGGAACTTCTAGGAGAAGATGCGCACAACAAGTATGCCTATTTAAAACAAGCAGCAGCTGAGCGCTGTCCGAAGTCACTCGGCAGCCTAATCAAAGCCGCTGAAGTGCAGTTTCATCACGAAGTAACTAACCAGTACCTGTGGGGCCGTTTCTAGTATCTTGTATTAAATACGTGCTCCCTAACAACTCTTGCTAGCACCTGGTTTCTAGATCTGAGATCGCATCTCACTCGCTCGGTGAACCATCCAATAACGCTTCGAGCTGTAGAGACTCTGCCCCATTCTCCGTGCAAACAGCATAGTTTCTTCCCTCAGCTGAGTACATTGAAACACCTGCGTACTCACCTTTCGCGTTTAAGGCATAGAAACTAATTCCGAACGCAGGATCTCCATTGTCCTTTAATAATCGTCTCTCTATGGTATTCCTCTTAATCCGCTTAAGACCATCCATCCCAGCATCTTTCGGATGCATTCCTCTTCGCATGTTCTCAACAACTAGGAACGACGTTAAATTATAGAGATTCGCCTCACCACGACCGGTCGAACCTGCAGCACCAACATCACCATCAACATAAAGTCCTGCACCGAGAATAGGCGAGTCACCAACTCGCCCTGGAACCTTCCACGCGAGTCCACTAGTAGTTGTGACACCACAAATTTCTCCATTCGCATTAATACCATCACAATTAATAGTTCCCCAGAAAGTATCCTGATCAATCAAACCTTCCCGAACCATCCGCAGCCCAACTTCATAACCCACTCTCGCTCTGGTCTTCGGATCAAGATAGTGGCCAGGATCGATTCGACGTTTCCATTCAAGCCAAAGTCGACGAGATTTATCTGTGTTGAGATCATCTTCAATTTTAAAACCCATATTACGAGCAAAAGTCTGAGCTCCGTTCCCAACAAGCAGATGATGATCGGTCTCTTCCATGACAGCTTTCGCTACCAGGGCGGGCGTTTTTACACCTTCAAGTGCAGCTACGCCTCCCGCCCGCTTTTTCGGTCCATGCATACAACATGCGTCCAACTGGACTACTCCGTCAGCATTCGGTCGACCACCGTACCCAACACCTGCATCTTCAGGATCAAGCTCAACAATAGTGACACCAGCAATCAAAGCGTCGAGCACGTCATCACCAGCAGTAATCATTGAAAAGGCTTTCTCAACACAGGTGACCGGACCGCCGGTCTTAGCCCGATTACCGTTACCAGATGCGATTACAACCGGTTTAACAGACGAAGGTGTCATTACAGTCGGCACTTGACTAGTATCTCTACCAAGTAATTTTTCCTGAGTCGCGACTGTCAATCCAGCGACCGTACTCATCCGAACGAAATCCCGCCTATTCATCTTTGGCGACATGAACCATCTCCTTTTCCAATTACAAATATCAACCTGACTCGCGAACTTTTAAGAAAATAACATACCAAGAACTAATCTTTTAAAACTAATGCTTCTTAAGACTTCGTACAATTCTTCATTCATTGTAGAGATATAATCAAAAACCCACATAGAATAAATGCTAGGTAGTACTCTATGCTCGTAAAACGACCTTGCCCAGACCGGGAAGGAGAAGATCTAATGTTGTGCTCAACACTAAACCGTAGACTTATGCTCACCTTCGTTTTACTCACAATATTCACCGTTATATGGCCTCTACCAGGCCAAGCCCAGCAGTCAAAAACCTCGTATGGGGAATGGCGTTACTGGGGTGGCGATGAAAGAAGTAGTCGCTATTCATCACTCGACCAAATCAACGCAGAAAATGTAAACGGACTTGAAATCGCTTGGCGTTGGAAATCCGCGAACTTCGGGCCAACCCCTGATTTCATTTACCGCGCAACTCCTATATACGTGAAGGGCAAACTTTACACAGTGGCAGGTCAACGCCGAGCCGTCGTGGCCATCGACCCTGGGACAGGAGAAACTCTTTGGATGTGGCGAATGAAAGACAATCCAAGATGGCGCGCCTCAACAAGGAAAAACTACGGCAAAGGGGTTGCCTACGCTGAAGTCAACGGGCGGGATGTGATCTACGTTATAACTCCTGGCTATTATCTCGTAGCTCTCGACGCGGAGACAGGACGACCTGTACCCCATTTCGGACTCAATGGAATTATCGATCTGCATCTGGGACTCGGCAACTACGCCGTTGATCCCGATCGTGGCGTATTAGAATCTGGTGACATCACTTCATCATCGGCCCCACTTGTGATCAACGGAGTCGTTGTCGTCGGCAATTCACACGACCGCGGCTACTACCCAAGTAAAAAAGAAAATGTCCCAGGACACGTTCGTGGTTACGACGCAAAAACTGGAACTATGCTCTGGCGTTTTAATGTTGTCCCGCAACCAGGTGAATCTGGCCATGACACCTGGGAAGGTGATTCCTGGAAGTACACTGGGAATATTTCGGCCTGGGCTCCACTTTCTGGTGACTCAGAACTCGGACATGTCTATGTGGTTACCGACACACCAACTAACGACTACTACGGTGGAGACCGGCCAGGCCAAAACCTATACGGCACAAGCCTCATCGCTATTGACGTGAAAACAGGAGAAAAAGCTTGGCACTATCAGATGGTACATCATGACGTGTGGAACTATGACAACCCAAATGCACCAAAGGTCATTGATCTCGTAGTCAATGGGGAACAGATCCCTGCCGTCGTAGAAACGACAAAACAAGGATGGGCCTACGTATTTAACAGAGAGACAGGAGAGCCTGTATGGCCAATCGAAGAACGCCCTGTACCTCAATCTGATGTACCTGGTGAACGTACAGCACCAACACAGCCATTCGTAACTAAGCCACCAGCTTTCGAACTCCAAGGGGTCACAGAAGACGATCTCATAGACTTCACACCTGAACTCAAAGAACAGTGACTAAAAATTGCCAGACAATATCGTATGGGGCCAATCTTCACACCACCATCACTCGCAGATGCACCAGATGGGACCAACGGATCTTTCGTTTCCCCAGGTGCCAATGGTGGCGCCAACATACCTGGCGGCTCATCAATTGACCCAGAAACTGTCATGCTTTACGTTGCAACTGAACGCGGACACAGTGTCATCGCTCTCGTACCAGGTGCCTCGAAAGGATCAAATGCTGGTTATGTCTCACTGGGACCTGGAGGAGTTCGTGGCCCCCAAGGACTTCATCTATTCACGCCACCTTACGGTAGCATCGTAGCCATCGATTTAAATATCGGTGATATCACTTGGAAGATTCCGAATGGCGATACACCAGCTAAGATGAAACAACATCCTGCACTACAGGGCGTCGAACTTCCAGTGACCGGCAAACGTTCGCATGCCACCATTCTCACGACAAAACCGCTACTTTTTTATGGTGAAGGACGCCGAGGAGATCCTTTGCTACATGCGATCGATAAAAGAACCGGCAACGAAATCGCACAGATCGAGCTTCCAGCTAACACTAATACGGCTCCAATGACCTATTTGCACGATGGAAGACAGTATATTGTCGCTGCTGTAGCTCAGGCTGGTGTCGAAGGTGAACTTGTCGCACTGGCACTACCAGAAAAATAATGGCAGCAAAAAATCCATCCTACACGTTGATCAAAATTTTGGCGCGCGCCAAATTCTCTCAGCCTAACTACGCCAGGGGTAGGGCGGACGCCTCGTATGCCAGTCCGTCTCACGCTGAAAGACCATCGCGACATCAAGAGCGCTCTGCTCATCCCAGGCCTTAGACACGATCTGTACTGAAAGAGGCAGCTGATCAGCATCAAAACCGCAAGGAACTGCGATACCTGGCAACCCAGCAAGATTTGCGATGCTATTTATTCGAGGTACATCGCGCGATTCAGGATTAGGCTCCCATTCGGGCCGAGCTGGAATGGGCCAGCCATCACCCACTTCCTTCAATGCAGCACCGTTCGGCCAAGTCGGAGCGATCACCACGTCGTAGTCAGACAACAAGTCATCGGCCTCACGTGTCACCTGACGACGTATCCTCTGCGCAGTAAGGTAGTCAGACGAGGGAAGCATACTGCCGGCCATCCATCCGGCACACCTTTCATGGTTATAAGGAAACGTATCAGCTATACGACCATCATCAAAAAGTGGCTTGAAATTTGTACCAGCCTCCACAGAAACAATGTTCGTAAACAGTGCACCGTGGGGACGAGGTGGCAGATCGATATCCTCTAATTCAAGGCCGGCTTGATCTAGTACATCTAAAGCCTGCCTGAACGCAGCACGTGTCACAGACGATCGGGAGAGCTCAAATTCCGCACGATGGACACCGACCCTCCGACCTTTCATTGATCCAGGATCCCGGCGAAATCTAAATACGCGATCAACAGTAGCATTGTCCCTCTGATCAGCACCTGCAATTACCTCAAGAATGAGGCCACAATCTTCTGCTGAGCGCCCAACAGGACCAATTTTGTCAAGACTCCACGACAATGACATACAGCCGAATCGGCTTACTCGACCAAAGGTTGGACGAAGTCCAGACGCTCCAACTGCCGCCGCTGGATAAACTATAGACCCCCCTGTCTCTGTCCCAATACCAAACCCCATAAGCCCGGCAACAACAGAAACAACCGTTCCGCTAGAAGATCCGAAACTAGTACGGTCGAGTTTCCATGGATTCAGTGCGGTACTTGTATTCCCACCAGCAAACTCACCGAGTGAGTTTTTAGCCATGAGAATAGCACCAGCAGACTCCAGACGATCAACGACTGCAGAATTTCGATCCGGTACACGGTCGAGAAAAATTCGAGATCCCCACGTTGTTCGTATCCCTTTTGAGTCAAGTAAGTCCTTAACTCCATAGGGAATACCGTGCAACGGTCCTCTACGCTCACCTCTCCCGATCTCTTTTTCAGCGCGAGATGCCGCAGAAAGAGCTTCTTCTCGTGCGATAGTAATCATCGAGGCGAGTTGCGAACCTGGTTTCCGACGTGGTTCGGCGGGAAGGTCGAATGACGGAGGGTCTAAGTGCTCTGCACGGCGAAGGAACTGACGGGTAAGCTCAACTGGAGAGAGCTCTCTGGATGCTAACTTTTCTGACAACTCAGAAACCGATAGGAAGTGCAATTTGTCTGGCATGATCTATCGCATCCTCACATTAGCGAACTATCTCTTGAATACAATCAACGGCTGCTCATCCGAAACCAACGGGAATTTCCGTAGATCTTCACCAACACTAATCATATTGCCCACTGCCTTTCGCAAAAGTTCAAATCTCTTGGGATCGTCATAGATCCCGACACCGCCTTGAGTGTTCAACAAAACGGTTATCGTTTTTTCGTCAACCTCTCCATCTTCTAGAACCTGAGCACGTGCGGCCTCCCACGCCAACGTCGACGTCATCGAAACACCAACAAACTGTCCGAATCTCCTTCGAGTTACGCGCATAATCGCCTCACAATTCTCGTTCCCATACAAAAACGCCTGATACTTCAATTCAACCAAGGTATTCTAGCAGCCTACGAAGAGTCAGATAATACAAACTCCCGACACATACAGTTAGTCCAACCCTCGCGAAATATGACCAACTATCCTGATAACATAAACCGTCTTTATCAGCCACTTTCGTATCAGAGGAGGAACAATTCGATGCGGCCTAAGAACAGCTATCGTTTAGTAATCAAAAATCACAAATTCTTGTTGCTGCTAGGACTCCTCATCGTACTGCCTGAAGTGTCAAGAGCACAACTAATGATCGTAGGAATCGACGAGAAAGTTCACTGGGACACCAAGGGAGCGACTGTCTTTTCAAAGCCAGGCAATGACCTGGTTTCAATCATCGACATCGGAACTGATTCAGAAAACCCAAAAATTGTAACGGAACTACCTCTGACAAACTCCGTCTTTGGACCACCAACGAATCTTGCCATCACGCCTGATGCTAGCTTGGCGATCGTAGCGAACGCTATGACTTGGACTCATGATGGGACAGAGTGGAAAGCCACCCCTGATGACAGGGTTCATCTGATTCAGCTTGACGCTATACCACCAAAACCAATCGGCACGGTACAAGTCGGCAAGCAACCGTCTGGACTTTCAATCAATAGAGAAGGGAACCTTGCCTTAGTAGCCAATCGTGGAGACCACTCTATTAGTGTTCTGTCGATCGTCGGAAGCGCAGTAACTCTAATCGATACTATCGATATAGGCGAACAAGTCGCTCACGTCGCCTTCACTCCAAACGGTCGCCGCGCTCTAGCAGTGAAGTTCGCTTCACACAAGGTGGCAATTCTAGACGTAGATGGACAAAAAGTGACAGATACAAAGCAAGATATTCCCGTCGGGCTATGGCCATATAACATCGCAATTTCTCCTGATGGTCGTTTGGCCCTGACAGCTGACAATGGTAACGCAGGAGTCTCAGACGGACACGTCGACACAGTCAGCGTAATCGATCTTGAAGCGACTCCCCCACGTGCTATCGACCGGATCGTAGTGGGCGATGCCCCTGAAGGTCTCGCAATCAGCCCTACAGGAAAAATTGCCGTAGCAATATTACTTCGCGGCAGCGGTGGCGTATCTGAAGATGCATGGTTCACACACAGCGAAGGAAGTGTCGTTGTCCTCAAGCTTGATGGCAAGAAAGTGTCAAAGATCAATGAAGTCAAAGTTGGCCGCATGCCAGAAGGTGCCGTGTTTAGTCGAGACGGCTCATATCTATATGTGGGAAATTTTAATGACGATGACATCTCGATACTTCGAGTCAATGACACTCAAGTTCATAACACTGGCAAACGAATCAAGCTTTCAGGCTCGCCTGCTTCAATGAGGTGAACCTTCTTAGCCGATATTCAAATAACAAAACGCAACCAATAACGTTTAACGCCGAGAAAAAAAACAGATCGCAAGAATTGGATAATTAGAAGATAATCCTATGCCAGCTTTCAGATTAAAGGAGCCGATTAATGAAAAAGTTTTCTAGACGAAAATTTCTCACTACCACTACTGCCGCAGTTGGTACGTCTGCCATCGTGGGCACTTCATTGAGCGAGAAAACACATGCTGCAACAGTCTCATCCAAGAGCACCGAAGAATCACTTAAACTCGTTTGCTCAGACTACGTCAGGTTTATGCCTGTAGCGACAGGAGACGTACGTCCAAAAGGAATGACGCTGGACTGGATTCGCGGAGACCGCACTGAAATGCTCAGGCGTGCGCTCGGAGACCAAACCATTCATGGTGGCGAAACATCAATGGCACGACATTTGATGCGCACCGACCAAAATGACCGCTCCTTTGTTGCCGTGCCCGTATTCTTACTTCGAAATTTCACAGCACGTGACATCTATGTCAAGAAGGGCTCATCTCTCAAACCTGCCGATCTAAATCATAGCCGCCTTGGCATGTATAACTGGGCGGCGAGTGGCGCAGTTTGGTACCGACATTTACTCCGCCACTTAACTAGCGATTCAGGAGCGGTCAAATCGGCCACGTGGGTAATCGGCGGTGTCGATGTTCCATCACCAACCATCAGGATCCCCGATCCACCACCACCAAATATCACACGAGCGCCAGAGGGAAAATCACTTAGTGACCTCCTTATCAGCGGAGAAATCGATGCACTTCTTGGACCACTTCCACCAGCGAGGCATCATTCCAAAGATGGTCCAATCGTTCGGTTAATACCAAACTTTCAATCGATCGAAAGCGCGTACTTTGAAAAAATGCGCTGCTACCCTCCACAGCATGTGATCGTTATAAGAAGAGAGATCTGGGAAAAAGACCCATCAGTCGGCCGAAAACTAGTCGCTGCCTTCAATGAATGTGAAACTAAGTTCTGGGCCAACCAACGTCTCTATCCCTACAACTCACCATGGATAATTTCAGACATACAGGAAGCCGAGCACCTGATGGGCTCCGACTACCATGCTCACGGCTTGGAAAAAAACAGACACGCTGTTGATACATTCTGTCAGGGTGGGTTTGATGACGAGCTAACAAAGCGACGAGTCACCGTCGAGGAATTTTTCGCTGATTTTCTCAACACATAGACTT